>CAMAYW010000187.1 GCA_945862475.1 Bacteriovorax stolpii | reverse complement strand
CCAAGGTTCACAAGGCGGAAGACGTTCTAGGAGATTTACTTCCTCCAAAATATCCGTTTAAAGTTGATGAATCCAAAGTTCTCGCTGGAAAAAAACTTTATGAGTCCTCTTGCTTAAAGTGTCATGGTGAACACAATCGTGATTTTAATTTGCATCCAGTTTTTGAATCCCCAAAACATATTCCAATACGAGTGGTAAAAACTGATCCAGATCGATTAAAGGCCCTCACAGAAGAGCTGTATGATCTCATTGAAAAAAATCCTTTGAATGATGTCATGAGAGCTGTTCGTAAACCAGAGCATGGGTATGTGGCGCCAAAACTTTGGGGAGTTTGGTCACGTTTTCCTTATCTTCATAACGCTTCAGTTCCGACAATTTATGATCTTTTGAGTGCACCAGAGTCTCGTCCGAAAGTATTCTCACTAAAAAATGCAGGGGAGAGAGAGCGCTTTGATGAAATCAAAATGGGGCTCACAACGGTGGGTTTTGAAAAAACATCGAAGAGACAGACTTACGATACAAAACGTGTGGGGCATTCAAACGAAGGTCACTACTTTGAGTCGTTTAAATCCTTCACCTTTGAAAATAAAATTGAAATTATCGAGTACTTAAAAACACTCTGATGTCGAAAAGGTATACGCTACCTTTTCGACAAGCGATTGACTTTAAGACCAGTTTCAATGAGGCTGTTCACGAGAGCAAGTTCTGCTTCGGATAGCTCTTTCATATAGCGATGAAGTTTTAATTCTTCCTCTGAAAAAGAACTTAGCTTATTTTCGATCAGCTCATAACTATCATACATCTGTATAATGGTTTCCTGCTTTAAGTGGCTTATGTGATCCATAGCTCTGAACCAGTGATCTAGAGAGCCTTGTCCATAAAGATACATGTTCTTCAGAGTCTGGATGTCTTTCTGTAGAACTCTCGCGATTTCTTGTTTTCGACTCGTCTTTTCAGTTCTGGACTTAGGTTCATTACACCAAGATCTTAATGCGTTCATGAAAAACATCTTAATGGGAGATAACTTATGCTTTTTCTTAGAGAGGGCCTTGGGTATTTTCCGATTATTCTTCATAGAATAAAAGAGTATCAATTTTCAAACGATTTTGCCTAGCTCTAATCAATTTTTCTGTGGATTCAATAAATTTAGCTTCAATCTGCTTGAAAAGTACAACGAAAGAACTAAAATGTTTGATTACCAAGCACTTTATTAAATGAGAAGCCCATGAAGAAAAAAGAAGAAAAATCTCCCTTTGAAAAAATGATGAGCACTATACTCGCAACGAGTGGAGTAAAAAAAGTCGAAGATATTCACCCAGAAGATTTCAAAATTATTATGGACGCCATCGTAACGTTATTTTTTGAACATGATCATCAACCTGGAAAAAAACTAGGTCTTGAAGGAATGACTGATTACAGGGGTGTTAAAATCGAATTTTCTTCGGATGTGAAATACCCTTGTATTAGAAGAGATCGACTTGAGAATTATAAAATAATTGTTCTTCCAGAAGAAGGGCAGCATGAAGATTCGAAAGTATTGGCGGCCAAGGAAGCTTTAAAAGAGTTTGATTGTCTTGAGACGATTGAAAAATATGAACTCTGTCTTAGAATCTTTAACTCATTCTCTGAAAAAGAACTCTCAATTCTTGCCAAAGAATACGATCCCTATAAGAGAGATATAAAAAAATTAGAAGAAAGACTTACAGACCGCGCGAAGAGAAGAGAAGATTCTAAGTGAGGATTTTACTGGTTGATGACTCTCATGATCTCTTAGATGTCTTAGAGCTTCTTCTTGAAAATTATATTGTTTTTAAAACCACTCACCCCACGAATGTTTTAAGTTTAATAGAGAAAGAATCGATAGATCTTTTAATTACTGATCTTAATATGCCTGAAATGAGCGGAGTTGAGATTGTAATTGAACTAAGAAAAGTAAATCAGGATGTACCCATCATTCTTTTCACCGCACTCGACAAAGAGCTTTTTCATACCTTGCCACTTTCAGAGATTAAAAATATCCATTTTGTTGGTGACAAGGACATGAACCAATTAATGGAACTTGTCCAAAACGTGTCGAAAAGGTATACGCTACCTTTTGGCACAAAAGAGTGACATAATGGCGCCTTAAGAGGAGCCTTTATGAAAAATATCGTCATTATTGGTGGAAGCCACGGGATCACTGAACCCTTGATTAAATTACTTGAACCCAGCTGCCAGGTTTTTTCTTTTTCACGCACAACAAATTTTGACGTTCTAAAAGACTCTCTTCCAGCAGATCTTCCTGAGGTGATTGATGGCGTGGTTTACGCTCCCGGCTCCATTAACCTTAAGCCCTTTCATCTTTTAAAGGCCGAAGACTTTCAAAAGGATTTTGAACTGAATACCCTAGGCGCAGTGAGAGTTCTTCAGGCCCTGTATCCAAAACTAAAAAAATCTGAAGCTGCTTCGGTGGTGCTCTTTTCCACTGTCGCCGTACAAAAAGGGATGAGTTTTCATGCTTCCATCGCGATGGCGAAAGGGGCGATTGAGGGACTCACAAGAAGCCTCGCGATCGAGTGGGCCCCAAAAATAAGAGTTAATGCGATTGCACCTTCTTTAGTTGATACTCCGCTTGCTGCAAAAATCACTGGTAACCCCAAGACTCTTGAGGTCACCACAGAAAAGCATCCTTTAAAGCGCATCGGAAATCAGATGGATATCGCAGAGGCGGCTTCTTTTCTTCTTTCTGATAAGTCCTCTTGGATGACGGGCCAAGTTCTAGCAGTGGACGGAGGACTATCCATCGCCTAAAATAGGGGCATGAAAATCCTTATTACTGGTGGCGCTGGATACATTGGCTCTCACGTCGTGAAGGCCCTGGGCCAGTTGGGTCACGACATTATCGTTTATGACAATCTCTCTACTGGGCACAAACAAGCCGTGACCTATGGGGAACTCGTGGTGGGCGATCTCGCCGATAAAGAAAAATTAGAAACAATTTTTTCCCAAAATAAATTTGAAGCTGTATTACATTTTGCGGGAAGTATCGTTGTTCCGGAGAGTGTGACGAACCCTCTAAAGTATTATCTGAACAATACAGTGAACTCCCATTTTCTTATTTCTCTTTGCCAAAAATTTCATGTGAATAAATTTATCTTCTCATCCACTGCAGCTGTTTATGGCATGCCACAAACAGGCATTTGTACGGAAGAATCTGAGCTCAGTCCCATTAATCCTTATGGGCAATCAAAACTCATGACGGAGCACATGCTTCGAGATGTATCGAGTTGTTCAGATTTTCGTTATGTGGCCCTTCGCTACTTTAATGTTTCTGGAGCTGACCCCGAAGGAAAAATTGGTCAATCTTTCCCAGAGGCGACTCATCTCATAAAAGTGGCCTGTGAAGTAGCGACTCATAAAAGAGCATCGATTAATGTCTTTGGAACAGATTACCCAACTCCTGATGGCACCTGTGTGAGAGATTATATTCATGTTTCTGATCTCGCCGACGCTCACGTCAAGGCCCTCATGTATCTTAATCAGGGTGGAAAATCAGAAGTGCTAAATTGCGGCTACGGTCACGGCTTCTCAGTCAGAGAAGTTCTCTCGCGCGTAAAAGAAGTAACGGGAGAAAATATTAAAATCGTGGAGTCCCCAAGACGTGCTGGAGATCCAGCGAGTCTCACGGCGAAAGTCGACCGCATTCATTCCGTCATTGGATGGAAGCCTAAATACGATGATCTTAACATTATTATTAAATCTGCCTTTGAATGGGAAAAGAAGCGCCCTTACTAATGAAAAAGAAAGCGATTGTTGTCCACTCCGGTGGCATGGATTCAAGTCTCTGTCTCGCTCTTGCCGTGAAGGAATTCGGGCCAGAGAATGTCCTTTCTCTTTCCTTTAGCTACAACCAGCGCCATTCATTAGAACTCACAAGGGCCACGGAAATTTCAAAGCACTTTCAGGTTGATCACGTAGAGTTAGACCTTTCCTGTTTGTCACTTATTACAGAGTCGGCCCTCATTGGAAACACCAAAGAAATTTCTCATCAATCTGGAGAGGCTCCGAATACACTCGTTGTAGGCCGCAATGGTCTTATGGCCCGCTTGGCCTCAATTCATGCTCACTCCCTGGGAGCAAAATGCATTTATATGGGAGTGATGGAATTAGAGGAAGCAAACTCTGGTTACCGTGATTGCTCCAGGGCCTATATGGATTTGATTCAAGCTTCTTTAAGGTTAGATTTTTCGGATCCAAGTTTTGAAATCAGAACTCCGCTGGCCTTAATGAATAAAAAAGAAACGATGGAGCTCGGACTCAAGTTAGGTGTATTAGAGTATCTTCTAGAGACTACGGTTACTTGTTATGAAGGAATTCAAAAAGAAGGTTGTTTAAAGTGCCCGGCCTGTAAACTTAGAAATACGGGGCTTAAGATTTTTAGTCTCGAGCACCCGGAAGTTAAGTATTCTTATCGAGAGAAAATTTTAAATCTCGTTACTTAGTTAAAGCAAATTCTTCCCAAACATCTAAAAGAAATTCCTTAACATCAGTGCCATCTTCTTCATCTGCATCTTCGTCTGCAAGATAGTCTTCAATATCTTCAACAAGATCCTCTAAGACATTAATAAATTCTCTAAAATTTTCATTCTCACATTTTTCTGAATGAGTTCCCGATAGACTCATGCCCGTAAGAAAAAAATCTAAGATCTCTTTAGACAACTCAAGAAATAACGAGAGGTTTTTTTCTTTTGGTAAAAGATTAAGAAGTTCCGTTTTAACGTTAGAACTAAGCTCATTCCAAACTGTTTTCAAAGGTTCCTCTAAAATCGCTCGTGCCTCTGGTGTTTCAGAGAGAATTTCATTTAGGGCATTGGGAAAAGGGAGGGGCTTTTCGGCGCAAAGGATTCCTAAAAAAAACGCCCTCACTTGGGCCTCTGTCATATCGAGGTTAGTGGAATCAATCAGTAATTGAATTTTCATGAGCTTACACCTTTAAAATTTAGGTAATTATTACCAACTTTAGCACTTTTCCACCACTGTAAAGAAAGAAAAGAGCATACTCCCACCCATGAAAAGTGCAGCTCAAATCGCAACCTTCGTCTTAATGGGAACTAAAGTTACTCTCTTCTGTTTCTTCTACAGACAGATTCTAGATTTTATTTTTTAAACGGATCTTCGATCTTTTCACCATTTTGAAGTCTCCAGATTTTGACCGCACGGATGAAAACGTTGTAGGCCGCCAGAGCTGACACGACAAAACCGTGAGTTCCATCGAGAAATCCCAATCGCCAAAAGTAATGACGAACAAAGCGCCCCAAGGGTCTAAAAAAGAGATAAAGAAGTCCAATCCGTCGACCAGATTTTTCAAACTTATGAAAGCGATCAAGGGCACCCCAAGTGGTGTAGCGATCGGCCTTCTTGAGATATGAAGTCACATCTTTATAAGTATAGTGAATGAGCTTGTGGTTTAAGATACTGATTTTTCCCTTCGATTCAATCTCAGCGTGAACATGCTTATTTTGATATTTGCATTCGTCACGCTTAAAGAGACGGATCACTTTATCCGACTGCCAGCCGGAGTAATCAATTCTTTTT
>CAMAYW010000186.1 GCA_945862475.1 Bacteriovorax stolpii | reverse complement strand
ATCGGTGGAACCCATGGAAGAGTTTCAAGTGCATTAGACTTCGCAGTTTTTCTAAAGGCTTCTATTGATGGCTCAGGTAATGGAGGGAGCTTTTTCCAAAATTTTAGGGGGATTCCAAGAAAGGATCCGTTTCGATGATCTAGAATAATATCTTTTCTTCCCTGGGCTTCATAAAAATCTTTGTAATAATCTGGTTCCTTTAACAAATGATACTTTTTAACCATTTTCGAAATAAGGCTTACGACGTCGCCAACTGCTTTTGGAACTCCAGGACCTTCGTCAGTTCCACGAAAGAAGGCCACACCATGGGCAGGAGGACATACCTCTAGAGACATATCAAAAAATGTATGAACAAAAATAATGTCTTCATTAATTTTTTTTGAGAATTGTATTTTTTCAGCTTCTCGAAATTGGATTTCTCCATTGAAAGAAGCGTTTTCATATTGATCTTTAAATTTCCCACGCATGAGTTTCGTTTTTTTATCCCAAATAAAATTTGGAGAAACATCTCCCGCAGAAGATTGGAAAAAGAAGGCCATCACTCCAGGGTGATTCTTTTCATAAAGTTCCGCCGCGACACCTTTATTATCATGGTGAATTCTATTATTAAAACTTGATACACTCGTGCAATGAACTCCAAACCAATTTAGAAAGGCAACACATTGACCCTCTTGATTGATAAAGGACATGCCTTCCATCGTTCTATCAACTGCTAGATGTTTTTCTTCGACGGTGCTGTGTTTTGCCTCAGGATTTAGAGCATGAGCGGAAATGGATCGATTGAACGCCACTTCCTTATTTTGTTCTATTTCTTTTTTTCCCCAGTGTAGAGTTGTGTGTTGAAGTTTTTCAGAAGCCTCTTTTATTGCCTCTATTATGGAGCTTACAATTTTTTCAAAAACATTTTTTTGAAAACCAGGTATCGTGAAATTATAAAAGGGATAGTGGCTATACCCTCCCGGTGCAGAGTGAGTGTGTTGAGCAGTAATAACAAGATTATCTAAACCAATTCCCCAGTCAGGAAAAAGAGAGTTTAGTCTGTTTAGAACTTCTTCTTTAATTGCTAGGGTGACGAAGGCCTGCTCAAGGTGAACGATAATAAAGGGAGTTGTAGCACTTTTCAAAAAGAGTGCTCTCGCCCAAAGAGGAGTTGCTATTTCTTTGACTGTGTTATGGTGTTGACCGTAGCCCATCATGCCAATACCAGGCACAAAGCACGTGATGTCCCTTTTAGCGACGCCAATTTGAAAATTCATAGGTAAAAGTATCTTAAATAAATCAGGAACTGAAAATCAATTTAGCAACTGGACTGGTTTAGTCGGTAATAAAATTTGCCTCATTCGTTTTTTTTTGCGTAATGGTACAATAAAATGGTGAAAGCAGATTTAACGACACCAGGATCTTTACAACAGTCTCAATCTCTTCGGGCCGATCCCCGAGGAGGCAAGAATCTTTATCCTAAAGTGATGCCTGGAAAAGTCCCTGCACCAAACCCTGATTACAAAGTAGATCTTTCAAGCCATTCAAAGGTTCCGCCATCTCCTTCAGCAGGTTCCTCTTTGCCTTTACCAGATCTTCCGACCCCTCCTTCTCCATCTCTTCCCGACCTTCCTAGGCCAGACTTAGCGAAAGATCTTGCTAAGGATATAGCGAAAGATGAGTCAGTGAAAAAATTAGAAAAAATAAATGATAAGGAAGTCAAGGCCGGTACATTAAAAAGGCCTGCGATTATTTTTATTAAGGGTCTTGATGTCTTTAGTTCACCTTCCAAAAGTGAAGGAGGATATGC
The DNA here is from genome assembly GCA_945862475.1 of Bacteriovorax stolpii. GTDB lineage: Bacteria > Bdellovibrionota > Bacteriovoracia > Bacteriovoracales > Bacteriovoracaceae > Peredibacter. The sequence continues at coordinate 3,787 of CAMAYW010000186.1, read as the reverse complement.
TGGTGTTGGGCGTATAGCTGAGGCTATTGAAGGATCGAGGATTTACGGCTGGGATCAAAAAGATGAGATCATTGAGGAAATAAAAAAAGTTCACAAAGACTTTCCGATTGTTCTTGTTGGCCACAGTTTAGGTGGAGATACAGCAATTGAGATCGCAGATGAGCTTGATTCTTTAAAAGAGAATTTTAGAAAAGTAGATCTTCTCGTAACCATAGACGCGATTGGATTTTCACACAGTATCATTCCACAAAATGTAAAACAGCACTTAAACGTTTTTGGTGAAAATAGTTTCGTTCTTAACGATGGTCCCCATGTCGCAAGAAGAGATGAAAAAACGAACGTTAGAAATATCCTTTCTCCCTTAGACCACACAGACATTGATGATGATAAAGAAATACAATATGAAATTGTGGAAATGATTCAAAAAACAGTCGGTTCAAAATCTTAATTTAATGCCAAAAAAAAAGGCCCCTTTCGGGGCCTTCATTATTTAGATAGTATCAGTAATCATCGTTCCAGTATTAGCAGCATCTAAGTGGTCTTTTAAACTTCCACCTTTCGTTCCATCACCTTTCCATGATGTATTAAGACGGCCGTAGTAATCAGAAAGATCGTTTCCACAAGCAGCTCCGCCGCCGTGTAACTGGCCAACAACTCGGTGATCTTTGTTGAACAATGGAGAACCTGAAGAACCAGGCTCTGTTGTTCCTTTATCCCAGTCAATAATTCTTACGTGAGTGTTATCTCCAGGAGAACTTTGACCGCCATAAGATGAGATCACAGCGTTTTGATTTTCGAACGAAATTGATTTTTCATCAACATTTGGATGGTGAATAGCAACCGCTGGAGAGTCATGTCCAGTCGTTGTAGCATCCCAACCAGCATAGTGAACGCCCCATTCAGCTTTTGGCTGAGAGTTTAATTTTACAAGTGTAAAATCTGATTTTGCACCTGAAGCTAGGTGAACTGATCCTGTTTGGAAGTCAGTCATTTTGCCATCACGAGATCCACCACATTTAGAAGTTTGGTAGTTCCAGTAAGTCACAAGAGATGGAGCCGTTGAAGCAGTAATTCTACAGTGAGCAGCTGTCATGAAATAAGGAGTTTTATCATTTGAAGTATTGTTCACCATGAAACCAGTACAAAAAGCTGATCCACCAGTTGAGATCACAGCTACAGAGTTAACTTCTTTTTCCCAGCCTTTAGATTCATTACAAGCAACATCAATATTACAGCTACCAGCTTTAAGAGTAGATTGACCGAAAGTTCTGAAACCTTGACCAATTTGTCCAAGCTCGATATCAACTTTTGAAGCTACTGTTGCAGGAGCTACAACTTCAATGATGACATCATCAGACATGATCACAGGAGTCCAAAGTTGGTTATTAACGTTATTGTCCTCTGAAGTGAAAGAACGGATGAATTGAGTTCTGTCTGCAGAATAAATATTAAGTTCTGCACCCTCTGGAAGATTGAAGCGCGAGAAACCAAAGTTCAATGAAACTGCATTTGGAGCTGTTACTTGGTGAGTCCAAACGTAATCTGTTCCAGATTTTTCCCAAGAAGGCTTAATAGAAACCTTGTGAGGAACCGCAAAGCGAGGAGCTTCTCCCTTTTTTTCGTTCGCAACTTCTTGATCATGAAGAGCATTCACATCAAGCGGTTGAAAGTAAGAAGTGTTGATTGCTGAAAAAGCTTCAAAGGAAAGGCCTAGTACGGCCATAACGGCTAAAAGTCTCATGTCTCCTCCTTGAGAGATGGTATATGGAATAAGCTTAGGCCCTAAATGCTTTTATTCCATCTTACATTTACTCTCATTATAAGAACTTATGAAGCTGACAAAACCTTTTATGTCGGAGATAAATCCCACTCAAGTTGATAGACAAGATTGAAAACACAACTTAGAATCGGCCATATCTTTTTAGTCGGTTAAATTCTTTGTCCCCGGGAAAAAATTTATGAGTAAGTGGAGTATTTTGATTGGCATTTTTTGTTTTTCAAGTCATCCATCTTTTGGATCAGTGAATCTTAAAGGGGCTTTTGAGGCAGCTCGTGTCAACATGGAGTCCATCAAAAGAGCAGATACATTCGTTGATCAAAATGTGGAATTAAAATCTAGAGCTGAGGCGGCCATAAGACCTACGATTTCGGGTGTTGGAACCTATACAAAAATTGATCCACCCAATGCCGCTGGAAGAAGTCCCTTTTTATTAACTCGCCAATACACCTATGGACTAAGACTCACTCAACCCATTATTAGAGGAGGCTCTCTCGCTGCACTTGAGTTAGCAAAGGAAAACATCACACTTGCTCGTTATTTGAAAGATGCAACAGAAATTAGTCTTTATCAGTTGGTTATTAACTCCTATTACAATCTTGGGCTTGCGAAGAGTGATTTGAAGAATGTCGAGGAGCTTAAAAATTTCAGTCAAGAAAGACTCAAAGTTATCAGTGAGCGCTCTTCCATTGGACGATCTAGAAGAGGAGAGTTGGTAGAGGCACAGGCCCAGCTTCACATCGCTGAATCTCAGCTTTTTGAGGCGAAGTCGAAGCTACATGAGGCAGAAAAAGTTTTCGAGTTTTATACCGCTCTCAATCCAAGTGAAGTGAATCTAGACATTTTACCTCCTAAAGAGAATCTAAGTTTAGATCATTATCTTCAAAAATTGGCTTCTCGTCCTGATATCCTCGCCTCTGGACAGCAAACGAAAGTAGCGATGAAGCAAATTGAAATTGCCAAGGGGTCCCATTATCCTCAGGTTGATCTCACGACGAATTATTACATTGAACGAACCGGTATTCTTGCCACATCTGAATGGGATGTAGGAGTTTTAGTCAGTATTCCTCTTTATCAGGGTGGAGGAGTTCAGGCCGCTGTAAGGCAAGCGACTCAAGAAAAGCGAATTTCTGAACTGAGAAAAGATGAGACTCTAAGAGCTGCCGAAAGAGAGCTCACTGTGAGTTATCAGAATCTCATCCAAATTGAAGAACAACTAAAATCACTAAAAGAGGCGCTTAGTAAATCAGAAGAGGCCTACAAATTGAATAAGAAAGATTATCAGTTTGGTTTAGTCACGAATCTTGATGTCCTTCAGTCTATGAATATGTACATCCAAACAAAGCGTTCTGTGGACATGCTCACAGCACTCGGTCATATTAATCAAAAAAATCTTGAGGCTCTGACAGGAGTTCTTCCATGAGTTTATCAGACGTTTCAATTAAAAAACCTGTATTTGCTTGGATGCTCATGGGAGCACTGATTATTTTTGGTTTCCTTCAAATGCGAAGGATGGGAGTTTCTCAATTACCAGATGTCGATTTCCCGATGGTGAACATTTCTGTCTCCTATGAAGGAGCTGCTCCCGAAGTCATGGAACTTGATGTGATTGATCCTATTGAATCAGCCGTTCTTTCTGTTGAAGGAGTTAAAACCCTTACTTCTTCAGCCAAACTAGGATCTGCCAATATTTCGGTTGAATTTAATCTGGATAAAAATATTGACGTTGCCGTTTCAGAAATTCAAGCAAGGATCAATCAAGCGAATCGATTTCTTCCAGAGAACATTGATCCACCTATTATTAGTAAGGTGAACCCCGATGATAGGCCTATCCTTTGGTTAGCTGTCTCCTCAGAAACCATGGACCGAAAAGAGATGATGGCCTATGTACGAGATCAACTGAAAGATCAGTTTCAAACAGTCTCAGGTGTTGCCGATGTTTTTCTCGGTGGGTCTGTAGAACCAAACCTTAGAGTGTGGGCAAAAAATGAAAAACTTAATCAATATCAA
>CAMAYW010000185.1 GCA_945862475.1 Bacteriovorax stolpii | reverse complement strand
CGTGAAGGGAGTTTTTGATGTTAAAGTTGATGAGGTTTTTGGCCCGGATGAAGTAAAAGTTAATCTTGATTACGAAAAAGTAGATCGCTTGGGTCTATCCACAGCTTCAGTCGGTAACACGATTAGAACGGCCCTCACTGGAACTTTTGTATCTAATGTCACTTTAAACAATAAGGAATCACAACTTAAAGTGAAATTTTCAGACATTTCTAAGAAGAATGTGGAAGATCTTGGAAACGTCAAAATTATGGATGTGAGAGGAAACCTTGTGCCTCTATCTCTTCTCGCTTCATTTGAAACCACGATAGGAACTCCGCAGGTCAAAAGATTTGATTTTAAACGGGCGAAGACCGTAACTGCGAATGTTGATACAAAACTTATTACGTCCGTTGAGGCGAATAAATTTGTTGCGGCCCAATTTGAAAAAATTTCCTCATCTCATCCCGATGTTAACATGGTCTTTGGAGGTGAACAGGAGAGTACGAATGAATCTCTGGCATCTCTTGGAAATGCCATGATCCTTGCTCTGATTGGTATCTATGCCATTATGGTTTATATTTTTAGATCTTACCTCGCTCCTGGTCTCATTATGACAACGATACCTTTGGGGCTTTTGGGAGTCTCTGTTTCATTCTGGGCGCACGGGCGACCGGTGAGTTTTCTTGCGATGATCGGGGTTATAGGACTTGCTGGAATTATTGTGAATAATGGAATTATCTTAATCGATTTTATTAATCAGATGAAAGATGAAGGCAAGATGGGTCTTAGAGAAATTCTTATTAAGGCACCAACGATTAGACTAAAACCCGTGATGGCAACTTCGTTAACGACGATGGGGGGCCTTTTTCCAACGGCGTATGGAATTGGTGGAGCTGATGCCATGCTTATACCAATGACCATGGCGATGGCTTGGGGATTAACTACGGGAACTCTTCTAACTCTCGTATGGATTCCAGCAGGATATGCCATCATTGAGGACTTTAACGGTATTCTTAACAGAATTCCTTTCTTTGCTAAACAAGCCGCTCTTAAAGAAGAAGACAGAAGAAGTGACGTACTTCATGGGGCGAGCTAAAGGATGACTGATTTAGAAACGAAAGAAAAAATAATTAAAGCGGCAAGAGTCCTTTTTGCAGATCTCGGTTATGAAGGGACTTCTGTGAGAGAGATTGCTAAAACAGCTGAGGTCAATGTGGCCTCAGTTAATTATTATTTTTCCAGTAAGGAAAATCTTTTTCTAGAAATAATGAGAAGCGGCTACAGGGAATGTGCAGAGGATTTAAAACTCTTATTAGAAAAAAATAACGGTCACCTTGAAGATACGTTGGTGGATTTTTTAGATCACTTTCTAACAAATTCACATGATTTATTATCTCATTTTAAAATGATGATGTCCTCCCAGCACTCTCATTTACTTGTGTCCGAAGGTACGGAGGACTCAAGTTTTGGCCCACCTGGGGGGATGATTATTTCTGAGGCACTAAAAAAAGAAAGTCCAAACTCTGGGCCTCAGGATATTATCTGGGCGATGAGAACTCTTTTTAGTCATGTGACTCATCTCTCTCTCATACATACCTGCTGCCTAAGAACAAACCAAAATGTTGCTTTTTCTACGAAAGATGATTTGGAAAAAAGTATTAGAAGGATCACGAGATTGGTTATTCAGGAATTGAAGCACCCTCAACATAATGCCAATAATCTTTAAGTCTAATTTTTACATCCAGCTTCTTTAAGAAAATAAAAATCCCTGCTAATTTTCGGTGAAGGAAAATAAGATCTTTTGGGGGAGGCGAATAGCGGCATTTCATACTCATCTTGATGGATAAATCTCTTGATTGGGTGAAAAAATCTTTGTCACTAAAATCAAAAAAAGACTCTGTTCGGAAAGGTTCAGATAGATAATCCATCATTTCAAGATAGATCTGTTTTGCTTCATCTGATTCTCTTTCGTCGATGAAATTTACTTTATAGCTTTCGGAAAGAATCATGTTTGCATCTTTTTCATGGGAAGCAATAAGTATTTTTCTATAACCCTCAACAAAAGATGTGTCATATTCTTTAACCGCCCCAAAATCAATCAAGACCATCTGATTGTCTGGGGTCATAAGAAAGTTTCCTGGGTTCGGATCTGTCTGGACAATATGATGAATAAATATTTCTTCAAGATAGAGTTTGACGAGAAGATCTGCAATTCGGTGGCGGTCCTCATAAGATGGTGATTGTTTAATCCAGTCTGTTATGCTGAGTCCTTCGATGAATTCCTGAGAGAGAATTTTTCCAGATGAATATTCATGAAAAGGCTCAGGTATAATAAATTCCTTTTTCTGAAATGCCTTACGATATCTTTGATGCATTTGAATTTCATTTTTATAGTCAACTTCCCTTAAAAGGACTTCCTTTATCTCTTCTAAGACGGGTGAAAGGTCGGTCTTTGTTTTCCTTGTGATGATGAGAAGTTGCTTTAGGATGATTTCAAGAATTCTCATGTCTGAGGGAATGGATTCTGCGATGCCGGGATACTGTATCTTAATGACGATTTCTTTATCTCCTAGGGTCGCCTTGTGAACCTGGCCTATACTTGCGGCAGCGATGGGAATTTGTGAGATGTTAGTGAGGTGTTGATATTTCTCGCCCAGTTCTTGTTTGAGGATGTTATTAATGGTTTCAAAGGGGAGAAAGGATGATTTTTGGTGTAGATCGCCTAAAATTTTGACTAACTCAGGTGGAAGATAATCCCCTAGGTCCAGACTAAGAAGCTGACCCAGTTTCATGCTCGCACCCTTTAATTCAGAGAGAGTTTTGACGATATCTTGAGTGAGCTCAATTTTAGAAAGTAGTTTTTCTTTTTCGTTTTCCCAAGTTTTTAGTCTTGATGAAACTTCCTCTAAAGCAACTTTTGAGGCGAGACCAATGAGTTTTGAGCCTCTTTTAAGAAGTGATGTGGGGATTTTACTCAATCTAAGCTCCTGTTTTCACATTATCGACCTAATCACTTGAAAAAACATCCTCTACATAACACTTTCTTTTTTACCTGCTGTCTAGGTTTGAATCCCGCTAGGTGCTAGATTGCCCATAATTATCAAGGACACAGTATGCGTCTAGGCCTATTACTTTCAGGATTTTTTGCCTTTTCCGCATTGGCGGCCGGACCCGTTGATTTTTCCAATGATCGAGAGGGCGCTTCCATTTATTCCGGTCGGAGTGAAAAGAGGGCCATCTCAAAGGCGATCAAGGAAGTAGATTCAGAGGAAATTATCCAGGCTTTTAAGGGAGCAGAAGAGGAACTTATTCCTGGGAAAATGTGTTCATTTAAAGTGAACGTAGATTTATCTCAGAGGCTCAAACGAGTAAATCCCAAATTTAATCAACTTGAGGGGGCCATACTTTATTTACGTGAGAGAAATGAGATAGATGATTCTGTAACAAGAATTTTGTTATCATCACTTAAGATCACTCAAACAAATCTTTATCTTCCAAAAAATAGCGAGGATCTTCATCTTCCAAAAGAAAAAGTTGTGGAGGGTGCTTTAAAGTCTATCGAGAACTTTGAAAAGAAATTGGAATCAAACTGTCTGGATGAAGCATACTCAATGCTCTTTTCCGAAATAATGAAATTAGATCCAAAACTTAAAAGTTTTCATCTGGAAGCATTGTTTGTGGAAGCTTATGAGAAAAGAGTCATTTCTTATGAAACATATGTTCTTTTAGAAAAATCACGTCAAAATGAATTAGAGAAGATCCAATTAAGTCTTAATAATTATTTCAGAAAAATAAAGACACTAAGGACTCAGTATCCATTAAGAGATCCTTTAGAAAAATCAAATTTTGTCTCAACGAAAGCTGACAAACTTAAAATCACAAGACGCCAACAGCTTTTAGAGAATTATTCTGATCTTCAAATCATGATGATGGCGAATGTGATTAAAAAATTACGAGAAAGACTGGAGTCTCCCAAAGCTGAAATTCTTATTTATGATCGACAAAATGGAGTAGAGACCATCACACTTGAGCCCATGGAAAGATTTAGATTGGCGATTAAGCTTTTAAGAAAAGAGATGGCGTTATTATCACTAAATACATATTTCTCTGGTCGAACACCAAGCTATATTGATCTTATGGTCTCTTCTTATGAAGTGGGGATTATTCCCGCCTCAGAGCTTGAAGAAGTGGCGAGTTTAGAAGAAATTTGGAATCCGAAGAAAACATTTTGGCAAAAAGCTCAAGTTTGGGTGCGGACTCTAAGTTCGGTTGCTACGATTGCTATTCCTCCTCCTTACGGCTTTATCCCGGCCCTTGCTCTGGTTGTGATTGAAATGACGGCAGGAAAAAAAGACGACAATACTAATGACCCAACGGTGCTTTTTTAATATGAAAAAATTAATTTTAATCTGTCTCATCTTTTCAAACCAAGTTTTCTCTCAAGTAACTGAGAGGACCTTTGAAGCTTTAGTCAGAAATGACAATAAAAAGCCCTTGATTGAGGAAGTGATTTTAACTGATCTCATTTCAAATGATAGTTTTGATGGGGAGTACTTTAAGATTGTAAAAGGAAAGTCTGAAGAAGCGATTCGTTTTGATGCTGATCCGGCACTTACTTTTAGGGCGGCGACAACTTATTATCATTTAACCATTGCTCGTCTTTATTTTCTAAATAAAATCAAATCTGATTTTGTTAAAAATTTAAAAAAGATTGTAGTACGTATTGAGCATACCAATCAATTTTCTGAACTTGGTCACTTTGCCAATGATAAACTTGATCCTCAGTTTAATAATGCGCTTACTATTCCAGCTGGCGAGGGGTTGAGTTCTCGAGGTGTAAAACCATGGGGAAATGAGATCTGGTTTAGACCATCAAAAAAAATTCATCTAAGAGATCTGAAAACAAATAATTTAGCGAATAGAGAATTCAGCGTTCTAATGGGTAGTTTTAGAAAACAGATCCATATGCAGTCTCTTCAAAGATTCATTGCAGGTGCAGTTATTGCACTTACGCAAGATGGTGCACCCAATCCACTTTCTACAGAGAATCTTGTTAGAACTGTGGGGTCTAGTATTATCATGGAAGCCGGTTACCAATTCTTTGATCCTATTACTAAATTATTTTCTAGAAAATGGTACTGGTTGGATACAGCTGTTGTGCCAGAAATTATTTACCATGAATATGCTCATGTTGCTCTCTCTGATCATCTGGTTCTTTCCCATTCCACGGCCATTATTGAAGGTATGGCGGATTTTTTTGCTGGTCAAATTGCTGATTCACCAAAGCTCGCCATGAATATTAAAAAATTTAACACCTACAATGGTAAGAATGCGGAAAAAAAACAAGAATACATGATCCAATTTGAAATGGGTGAATATGCTAATACAGATTTTGTCTTTGGAATGCTTTGGGAGATGAAAAAGATTTTGGGTGAAGAGAAGGGTGAGGAATTTATGTATGAATTAAGAAAGAGACTCACAACGGATTCAAATATTAGAGTTCAATTAATTGAGGGGATTCTTCAAACTTGTGATGAGAAGTGTGCAGTGCCATTTCTTGATAAGCTAAAAATTCTTAAGGCGCTCAATCTTAAGGG
>CAMAYW010000184.1 GCA_945862475.1 Bacteriovorax stolpii | reverse complement strand
AATCTTATCTACCCTCGCCTGGGAAAATGATCCTACTGTGGAAGTTTCGAAATAATTATCTAGTAATGTCCATATCGCGAGCTGCACATCGCCCGAGGTATAAGTCCCCAATGAATCTCCAGCATTTTTCCCTACAAAATTCTGATTAATAAGCCAGTTCACTTCATCTAAGTTCTCAGGATGAGCGATAAGATCTTCTGGCAATTGAGGTGAGTAACTCGAATAGAATTTTGTCTCATAAGTGACATCCTCTATAAGAGAGGCCCAATCAGCACACCAGCCTGCATAGGATCCAGAAAGTAATCCATCATCCATCATGGTAATTTTAAAATAGCTCGTGGCACCAGTTAAGTGCTGAACTGTCATTGATCTTTCATCATTTGAAAATGCAGAATGCGAGAGAGTCGATAGTAGAAGAAGCCCAGCGAATAATAATCTTTTCATAGTTCTCCTTATGGTTAGATTCCAATAAGGTGAGAGTAAGTTCGCCAGTCCGCGTTTTTAAAGACTTAGAAAGTCAGAGACATTTATTAAGGGCCAACTGTTTCCACAAAAGAAAAGTTTCCATTTTTTACCTGAAGAACGACGGCGGGTTTCACAGCGTCACGATCTTGGTTTATAGAAATAGTCCCCGTAATACCCTTAAAATTTCTCGTTTCAGCAAGGCCATCTCTGATCTTTTTAGTATCAACAGAATTCTTTCTGCGGATAGCATCAAAGATAATTCTAGCAGCATCGTATCCAAGGGCCGCTTGGGAGTCGGGTTTTACCCCAAATCTTTTCTCAAAAACCGTTATAAATTTTTGCACTTCAGGATCTGGATTTTCAAGAGTGTAATGATTTGAAAAATATGAACCATTAATTGAATTTCCAGCAATAGCCGTTAAATTTTTTAGATCATCCCATCCGTCTCCACCCATAAGGGGTCCAGTAAAACCAAGATCTCTTGACTGTCTTGCGATCATAGCGACCTCAGAATAGTAACCAGGAACGAAAATAAAATCTGGATTCTTTTTTCTCATTTTAAGAAGCTGAGGCTGAAAGTCGATGTCACCAGAAATGTACTTCTCATCCGCAAGGATCGTTCCACCAAGGGCCGTAAAAGTCTTGATAAAATAATTCGCAAGACCCATAGAGTATTGAGACTGAGAATCTCTTAAAATAGCTGCTGTTTTAAATTTTAAAGATTGAGAAGCAAATTTCGCCATCACTTCACCTTGAAAGGGATCAATGAAACAAACTCGAAAAATATAATCACCCATTTTAGTAATGTCTGGATTCGTTGAACTCGGAGTCACCATGGGCACGCCAAGTTTTTGAAAAATTGGCGCAGCAACGAGAGAGCGACTTGAGGCAACCTCTCCGATCACCGCCACTGCGTGGTCAGTTTTTATTAGCCTTTCAACCGATAATTTTGTTTCATCAAGGGAACCTAGGGTATCATAGGATTTCATTTCAACTTTTTTCCCTAAAAGACCACCTGCTAAATTAATTTCCTCCAGGGCCAGAGTGATCCCATTTTTAGAGGAAACCCCAAAAGTGGCTTCAGTCCCTGTAAGAGCACCAAAAAAACCAATCACTATCTGGTTAGATTCCTTCTCACAGCCTAAAAATACGAATGTAAGAATCAATAAAAATTTTTTCATAGAAAAATCCTATTGCTTAATTTGAACAGAGTCAAAGAATACATTAGACAAGTGATCGGAATTAATGATGAAATGAATAAAATTTGAGTTACATTTGATAAGGAGCAAGCATGCTACAAACCATTGAACAGGTTACGGGGCAATTCGTAGGAATCGTCTGGGGTGTCCCTCTGGTCGTTTTACTCGTTGGGTCTGGCGTTTTATTCACCATTTATTTTGGCTTTCCTCAACTTCGATTTTTCAAACACGCGATCGAAGTTATCTCAGGAAAATATGATGATCCTGCTAATAAAGGCGAGATCTCCCACTTCCAAGCTCTGTGCGCCGCTCTTTCAGCAACTGTAGGTCTAGGAAATATCGCTGGTGTGGCCGTTGCCGTTTCTATCGGTGGCCCTGGAGCTGTCTTCTGGTTATGGGTTGCTGGCTTTATTGGAATGTGTACGAAGTTTACTGAAGTGACACTTTCACTAAAATACCGAGATGTCAGTGAGAAAGGCTCAGTGCATGGCGGACCGATGTTCGTTATTAAAAATGCACTTTCTAAAAAGTTTTATCCAGTAGCATGGATTTATGCTCTTTTTGTTGTGCTTTCTTCATTTGGTGCTGGGAACATGTTCCAGTCAAACCAAATGGCAGCAGTTTTAAAAACTTCTGCAGGAATTCCTGAATGGACGTCAGGAATCGTTTTCTGTATTGGTGCTGCTCTTATTCTCATTGGTGGGATTAAGCGTATCGGCCAAGTTACAGAGAAAATGGTTCCAGCGATGGTTGGACTTTATCTCTTTGGAGCGATCTGGATTATAGTTGCTCGCTTTGGCATGATTCCTAATATGTTTGCGATGATTTTCTCTGGTGCATTCGCTGGAACAGCTGCCGTGGGTGGATTTGCCGGAGCTGCCTTTAAAGAAGTCATCATCATGGGTATTCGCAGAGCGACCTTCTCTAATGAAGCAGGCATGGGTTCAGCTGCCATGGCGCACTCTGCAGCGAAATCAACGCCCATTCAAGAAGGGATCGTTGCACTTTTGGAACCATTTATTGATACCATTGTTGTTTGTACGATTACGGCAATAGCTCTTCTTCTTACTGGTGCTTGGCACGCTGAAGGTGTAGCTGCCGGCTCAGAGATGACAGCTTATGCTTTTGAAACAGTCATGGGCCCTGCTGGGCGCTGGATTGTAACAGCTACTGTGACTCTATTTGCTTTTTCGACCATTATTTCTTGGGAATATTATGGTGAACAGGGTGTGACATTCATCCTAGGAGAAAAGTACATTAAGGCCTATCGATATATCTTTATCTGCTTTATTTTTGTGGGAGCAATTGCTCAACTAAATATTGTTTTAAATATATCTGATGCGGTTTATGGACTTCTCGCCCTTCCAAATTTAATGGCCTGTTATCTCTTACTTCCTAAAGTGAAAGAAGCTCTTACTGAATACAGTACAAAATTAAAGAACGGCGAAATTAAAGCTTTCAAGTAATTATCCTTTCTAAGTGGGCCACGAAAGTGGCCCTTTTTTTTTACTTTTCGTTATAATGTTGTCATGTGGATTTTAAATTCTCCCAAACTTGAACTGAGCTTCATTTATATTCCAGGACTATTAGGAATCATTTTAGCGGTACTTTTTCCAGATCTCGGAAACTCATCCATCTTATACGCTCTTTTGGCCACGTCCCTCATTGATTCTGGTCACGTTTATACGACTTTCTGGAGAACCTATCTTCATAAGAGAGAACTTATTTCATCAAAGAGATACGTGCTTTTTCCCGTACTCTCCTTTCTTTTCTTTTTCATATGGAACAATTCAGGCCTTCCAGGTCTATGGAAGTTTGTGATTTATTCGACTCTCTTTCATCACGTGAGACAAGTCTATGGCCTATCTAAGTGGTACCAAAGTTTAAATAAACGCTCGGATAAGATTTCAGATCTCTTTTTGTATACACTCACAATTGTACCATTTATCACTTATCATTTTCGGCCAGCTGCCATAGTCCAAAACAACACAATGTATGAGTTATTTCTGTTTCCTAATATCTTGATCGTACGGATACTAACGATTTCATTCTTAGGATTTCTATTGGCATGGATTTTTTATGAAATAAAGCTTTGGAAAAATGGTGTTAAAGAAATCAACCGACTCATCTCTGTTGCTTATCCTACGTTCATCTTCAGTTATTGCTTCTTTATTGGAGAGACCCTAACTCAAGTTCTATTTCCTCTTTTATTCATTCATGGAGTTTCCTATATGGGCATTATGGGAATTGCACTGCAAAGAACTCAAAAAGTAAAATTCAGCTCATTTTCAAAAACTATATTCGTTATAGTTTTTACAGCTTCAACTTTTGGGATATGTGAAACCTGGATCGAACAAAACTTAATTGAAATACCAAATACGAGTTTTCTAAATTCCCTTCTGATTGGGATCTACTTAACTCCACTTTTCTGTCATTATTATTTTGATTCGGTCATCTGGAAGAAGGATCATCGCGAGTTTAGAGAAATTCTAACTGCCTCATAGAATGAGACAGTTAGAATGGATTTGATTACTTAAACATTGGGAAAAGAGGCATTGGAACAACAGCACTAGGAACAAGATTTCCATCTTTAGAAACCTCTGCATCTCTAACCTGTACATTCGCTTTCTTGATTGCAGTCGTTAAATCAAGCGACTTTGACATTTCAGCAGCAACAACTGCTCTTTCTGAATTCACAATCCCGCTTGTTGTTACTTTCTCTTTCAGAAACCCTTTTGCATCAACTGTGCCTAAAAGAATTTTCTTAATTTCTGAAGGAGTTAGTTTTGGATTTGCATCTTTAATCTTAGCAGCAACGTTTGCAACAAAAGGAGAAGCTTGAGAAGTTCCAGAAACCTTTAAGTAATCGTTTCCTGGGATTGCAGAATCAATCAACATTCCTGGTGCAGCAATATCAACCATTTTTGTTCCAAAATTTGAAAAAGGAGCAAAAAATTCATTCTTATAAGTAGCACCGACAGTAATAACGTTATCGGCCTTAATATTAGCTGGAGATGTTCCGAATTCATCGTTTGACATGCCATCGTTACCAGCAGCAAAAACGAACAAAGTATTTGGAGCAGCGGCAACGAATTTTTGACCAGCATTAATAAGAGCTTGAATAAACATTTTCGCTGCTTTATCTGAATCTGCTTGCTCTGGTTTTTTAAAGAAAATCACTCTGTAAGCAATATCAGTAATCATCTTTGCCTGTTTAAAGCCAGTTCCAAATGAACCATTGGCCACATCTGCTTTATGGTAATCAGCAAAACGAGCAATATCAGTTAAAAGAGTCATTTGCTGAACAGCTAGTGCATCAAATGCTTTTTGTAAAAGCTCCCAACGATCTACGTTGTTTGATTTAGCTGAAGTAGCAAGTCCCTCGAAAAAAGGTTTCACTTCTGTAGGAATAAGTTTGATTCCCATAGCTTCGTTTTTAGAATCGCGAATTGTGATACCTGCTACGTGAGTACCATGAATAAAGTTTCCAAACTTACCCATTTCAGCAATAAAAGCAGGCTCTTTAACTTTTTCTCTCATCCAAGTAATTTCAGATTCAGTCGCCTGACCTAAGAAATATTTACCTTGAATATCAAAATATTTTTTGCAATCTGGTGAGAAAGTTCCTAGGTATTTATAATCGATGATATTGCCGTTCTGTTCGGCAAAGTTCCAACCATGAACATCATCCTGATAACCATTTCCATCGTTATCACGGCGATCTTCAATTTCATTAGCGTTAGTCCAAAGATTTGGAACAATCATTTCATGTTTGTAATCTAAACCAGAATCAATAACAGCAATTTTCGCTGCTTTTGCATCGGCCATGATGGCCACTAATAAGCACAAAGAAATCCATTTCATATATTCTCCTTAGAGCGTTTTAAAACTCGATATTTCCCTATTGTCTCTATTCTTAAATCCCATCGTCAAATAAAAAGGCCCCAATGAAG
>CAMAYW010000183.1 GCA_945862475.1 Bacteriovorax stolpii | reverse complement strand
CGGCACCTTCAATTTTTACACCTTGAGCGATTAAAAAATCCGCAAGATCGTCAATCTCTGGCTCCATTGCGGCATTCTCAATGATCGTTGTTCCCTCCGCTAACACGGCGGCCATCATGAGATTTTCTGTAGCACCAACACTTGGAAATGGAAGAGTAATTGTTGCACCTTTAAGTTTTTGACACTTGGCCTTGATATATCCATTTTCAATCTGAATTTCTGCCCCTAGTTTTTCCATCCCCATTAAATGGATATCAACTGGTCTGGCCCCAATAGCACACCCACCAGGGAGCGAAACTGAAGCCACTCCATACCTTGCGAGTAATGGGCCAAGAACAAGAACAGAAGCCCTCATAGTTTTAACTAATGAGTAATCGGCATGCTGATTTTCAAGATGAGTCGCATCGGCAATAAGCTCATTTCCATTCTTAGATATTTTTAGACCCATACTTTGAAGAATTTTTAAAATTGTAGAAACATCCATCAAATCAGGTATGTCGATGAATTTCACAGGATAAGGACAAAGAAGTGTTGCCACGAGAATGGGGAGTGTCGCGTTTTTTGCCGATGAAATCTTAACCGAACCATTTAAAGTTGAGGGACCTTCAACAATGAGTTTATCCATAATCCTTCCATAAAAAAGTTTTGTGGAATTGTATGGAGAAAAGTTGAAATTGTCTCTGATTTAGCATCTGACGCGAAAGCTAAGAATAGTTCGCCCTAATATATCGAGGTGCTCCCGAGAGATCTTTTAAGACCTCTACCCCCGAAAATCCCATCCTCACCAGCATTTTTGCCTGATTTTCGACCTCTAGTTCATGGCCTTCCATAAAAAATGTACCCTTTAGATGAGACCTAATTTCTTGAAAAAAATCCTCAAACCAAAAGGCATAAAAATCATCCGGTAAATAAAGGGCCTCTTGTGGTTCAAATTTATCGACAGAAGAGTGAACTAAATTTTTATGAGACTGCGCCTTGATATAAGGAGGATTAGAAATAATAAGATCAAAGACTCCGTCAATATTTTGCAGTCGATCTGAATGTAGAAGACGAGCTTTACTCTGAAGGTTAAGTTTTTGTAGATTGATATTCGCAACTTCTAGTGCAGCATTGGAAATATCAACACCTATCCCAGATTGACCCACGCCATGACTTAATAAACTTAGAAGTATGACACCAGATCCAGTTCCAACATCTAGAACGCTCTTAACCTTACCTTTAAATTCTCTCACCACAAGGTCGACTAAATATTCTGTTTCTGGCCTTGGAATAAGTACACTACGATTTACATAAAACCGATGATGATAAAATTCACTTTCTTCTAGTAAATACTGAAAAGGAACTCCCTCTAAAAAAGAACTCTCCATCTCTTTTACTAGAGAGTAAGAAAGATTCTCATCTTCCAATTCTTTTATCGAATGAGTTTTTTTTGAGGATAAATCTTTCACTTCCATCAAAAAACGCTGGAGATTAAGGCCTGGGTAATGATTTCTAAGAACTCCTACATGAGTAGAATAGAATGAGCTCCAATACTCTCGAAGCGTTTCTATTCTTCAGTCCCTTGAAGAAGGATTGCCTGGTTATGAGCAATGAGGGCATCAATGACTTCCTCTATATCTCCATTCATGAATGCAGGCAGATTATAAATCGTGAAGTTGATTCGGTGATCTGAGATTCTTCCCTGAGGATAATTATAAGTTCTGATCCTTTCAGAACGATCTCCAGTCCCAACAAGGCCTTTTCTGGTTGCAGCTTCTTTAGCAGCAGCTTCCTGTACTTTAAGATCAAATAATTTTGTTTTTAGAATTTTAAAAGCTTTCTCTTTGTTTTTTAGCTGAGACCGCTCATCTTGCATCGCGATCACAATTCCTGTTGGTAAGTGAGTTAAGCGCACAGCTGAGTCTGTTGTGTTAACTGACTGACCACCGGAACCTGATGAGCGATACACATCAACTCTAATTTCGTTCATATTAAGTTCAATATCCCCTACTTCATCGGCTTCAGGCATGACTGCTACCGTGATGGTTGAAGTATGAACTCGACCTTGGGCCTCCGTATCCGGAACACGTTGAACTCTGTGTACTCCAGATTCATATTTCATTTTGGAGTAAACTTTATCTCCAGAAACGTTAACAACAATTTCTTTCAGTCCACGATCACCTTCAGAGATTGAAACAACCTCGGATCGCCAGCCTTTAGAGTTAAAATAGTTTTTATACATCCTCCACACGTCGGCAACGAAGATAGACGCCTCATCTCCACCAGCACCGGCACGGATTTCTAATATGACGTTTCGTTCATCGTTTGGATCTTTAGGCAGAAGAAGGAGTTTCAGTTCTTGTTCAATAACGGGAAGTTTGGCCTCAAGCTCACTGAGTTCTTCTTTGGCCATCTCGCGCATATCTTCATCTTTCTCGTTATGAATGATATCTTTATTGCCCTCAATATCAGTAAGAAGTTTTTTATATTCTTTGAATTTAATGACAATAGGTTCTATGTTTGAACGTTCTGCGTTGGTTTCACGAAGCTCTTGAGCGCGATCATAAAGCGTTGGATCCGCTAACCTTTCTGTTAATATTTCAAATCGTCTGACAACAGCTTCTAATTTATCGAACACGTGAATTTTCCTTGGGAGTATCTATTCTAAAAATTCTTTAAGAGATGAGTTTGTGGTCTCAATATCTTGAAGTGACTGAATATCTATTTCATCTAATGTAATGATCTTTTCTTTAGCCTCTTTTAGATTGTACTTCCCTTCTAAAAAAAGAACGGCTTTGATACTAGAGAGCGCAACTTCAAGTTGTTTTTCGTCAGGTTCTTTCGTTGTGATTTTTTGTAAAAGCATCCCCGGAGCTGCCATCGCCTTTGCCCACCATTTATCTGAGCACTTTCCAGAAGCCTTAATGAGTTCGTAACTAATACCTGCTATAGGTAACATTAAAACAACTTTAAAAAGCACAGCTACAACATGCCTCAGTACGGGTGGAAGACTAGCTCCAACAGGAATGAGCGTAAAAACAGCAGAGAAAAGAATGATTGAGATTAGAATAAGAAAAAAGACAAAACTTGTTCCACATCGAGGATGAAGAGTTGAAAACTTTTTAGCGTTCTCGACCGTAAGGTCCATTCCAGCTTCGAAAGTCGCAATCGATTTATGTTCAGCCCCATGATATTGAAAAACACGATAAACATCTTTCATGAAGGATATTCCCCAGATATACAGGATAAATATCGCAGCTTTAACAACTCCATCGACAGCGTGAAAAGCAAAACTATCAAGCGTCCAATTTTGTCCCAAAAGATTGCCAATACCAAAAGTAATCATGTGGGGAGCAAAAACGAACAAACCAATCCCGAATGTAAAAGAAACGGCCATCGTGAGGAATGTCGCTAGATCAACCTTTTCCTTCTTCTTTTGAGTGGCCTCAAATTCCTCAAGAGTCTTTCCCTTTTTGAGGGCCTTCTCTCTTTCTTCTTCGGCCATGGCAATGTTGGCCGAATAATTAAGTGAAACTAGACCATTGGCCATGGTCTCAATCAGCATCAAGATACCTCTTAAAAAAGGCTTTTTTAGAAAATCGAGCTTTTTAGATAAACCATACCATTGGTCGCGACGAAGACGAATGCTGCCATCGGGCTTTCTTACTGCCACGACAAAAGCATTGGGAGATCTCATCATCACTCCCTCGATTACTGCTTGACCACCAATTGAAGTGTACTGCTTAGCAAGTAAAAGAGTGATGCGTTTAAAAATCTTCTTCATTAGCCGTTCATTTTATCAAGGAAAGCAATATTTGTTTTTGTATCTCTCATTCTCTCGAGAATAAATTCCATCGAATCAATCGTATTCATAGGATTTAAAACTCTTCTAAGAACAAACACTCGCTGAAGATCTTTGTCTCCCATGAGGAGATCTTCCTTGCGCGTTCCAGACTTATTGATATCAAGAGTTGGGAAAATACGTTTTTCCATGAGTTTTCTATCAAGCTGAATTTCAGAGTTACCAGTACCTTTGAATTCTTCAAAAATAACTTCATCCATTCTTGAGCCAGTATCGATAAGGGCTGTCGCAATGATCGTGAGAGAGCCACCATTTTCAATATTTCTAGCCGCTCCGAAGAAGCGCTTCGGCTTATGAAGAGCATTAGAGTCTACCCCACCAGAGAGAATTTTCCCCGAAGGTGGAACAACTGTATTGTAAGCTCTTGCTAATCGAGTGATGGAGTCAAGAAGAATGATGACATGCTGTTTTGCCTCAACGAGTCTTTTCGCTTTTTCAATCACCATCTCGGCGACTTGAACGTGACGAGTGGCAGGTTCATCAAATGTTGAAGAAACAACTTCTGCGCGAACGTTTCGCTTCATATCTGTTACTTCTTCTGGACGCTCATCAATGAGTAGAACAATTAATTTTGCGTCGGGGTGATTATCTGAGATAGAGTTTGCAATATCCTGCATAAGCATGGTTTTACCAGCTTTAGGAGGAGCAACAATCAAGCATCTCTGTCCAAAACCCTGAGGAACAAAAAGATCAATCACTCGAGTTGAGTAATTGGTTGGTTTCGATTCGAGATTAATTTTTTTATTTGGATAAAGCGGAGTTAAGTTATCAAAGAGAACCGTAGAGCGATGAGTTTCTGGGTCTCTAAAATTGATGTGATTAACTTTAAGAAGCGCAAAATATCTCTCGCCTTCTTTCGGGGTCCGAATTTGTCCCTCAATCGTATCTCCGGTTCTTAAACCAAATCGACGAATCTGTGAGGGTGAAACGTAAATATCATCGGCACCAGGAAGGTAGTTATAAGATGGTGATCTTAAAAAACCAAAACCATCTGGAAGAATTTCAAGAACGCCGTCCCCAAAAATTTCCTCATTATCTTTCGCTTTTTTAGTAAGGAGAGCAAAAATAAGTTCGTGTTTTTTTAATCCTGCGGCATTTTCAATTTGAGCGTCTTCCGCCATTTTAGTTAGTTCTTCAATGTCTTTTTCGCGTAAAGCACTTAAATGCATTCTATCTCCACGATTGGTTGGAACTGGGTTACGGGGTTCTGAATCCGCAACTTGTTGATGGTTAGATTGATGACTAGGTCTTTGGTAATCCTGATGGTGACCGCGATCACGATATCTATTGTGATGATCCCTTTCACGATGGCCTTGGTGAGGTCTTCTTTGAGGACCCCTATCCTCTTGATGAACGGGAGGTGCTTCTGTGGCAGGTGGGCCACTCACCTCGACAGCTTGTTCTACAGGAGTGGCCTCTGCCACTGCAGTTTGAACTTCTGCATCTGTTGAAGGAGACTCGGATGAAGCGGATTTTCTTGGTTTTCTTGTGGTCATGGAATAAATTTTTTTGTTTGGGAGTTTTATTCTCGATTAAGAGAATGTATCGAATATCTGTTTTGATTCCTGACTATCTTATACTGAAACCAAAAGAAGTCAAACCATGAATCGTAAACGCATGTTATTTATTCATGTAATATTAGGTACATAAGTCCTAATTTAAGAAAAAACAATCTCTCTTCAAGAATGCGTATATTTTCCGTACAATCAAAGAATGAGTAAAATTATTCATATCGATATGGATGCTTTTTTTGCGGCGGTGGAAATGAGGGATCGACCTGAACTTCGGCATG
>CAMAYW010000182.1 GCA_945862475.1 Bacteriovorax stolpii | reverse complement strand
GGGGTTATTTATCACATTCAAAAATCAACTTCAGTTTTTGTTTTAAGAACCTTCGTTTCTCACAATGTTGCTAAAGACTATTTAGAGATCCTTGATCGTCCTGAGGATTATCCGAGTTTACGATTGGTTGATTCGAATGATGAAGACATTGAAACTCGTTTGAAGTTCTTCATGGTAGATAACTTATCTGAGGCAGAAATTATCCACGATCATCTTCATAATAGAAGATTTCCTATCCATGAAGAGTTGATGTGTAATCTCTCTGATCCCGGTTTTAGTTGGTGGTTAACGAAAAAACATCCTGGATTTCAGGTTTCATTTACCCTATCCGTCTCTTCAAATGAGGATTCGATAAAACTTGGTCCAATAGGAGATAGAGAGCTTGCTCTCAGAAAATTTCAGGATTTTGAGTCCCTTGTGAATTCAGCTGGGATTAAAATGAACATTCAGAATGAGACGAATCGAGTTCAGTTTACTGAGTGCGAGGAGTTTATCCTGGAGGAGTTAAAGGATATCTTTGAATTCGGAGTTATTACCGACACGTTAAGAGATTTATTTAAAATCTTGGCCAAAAATACCAAGGATAAAACTCTTCTCGAAGAAACTTGGTATTACTTGCACGAACTAGGGGCCATGAGAAGATTCTGGATTCAGATCCAATACGATTTAAACCCAGAAGTCCTTTCTTAGTGCTGTGTTGATTTAAGACTATCTTCATGTTTTGCAGCTAAATAGCCTGTGACCATAAGCTGGGCAAGCATTCCAAGTTCCTCATCATCTGTAATGCCATAAAAATTTTCAATGTGATGAACAAAGATCTCCACGTCTTCGTCAGAAAGATGCTTTTCAACCATTGTCATCATGGCATCAGATTCCATCTTCTCGAGTGAGTCAAAGAAAGATGTAAGAATTTGGTGTTTTTCAGATTTCATTCTATCGCCTTTTGGTGTCACTATTGCACCACGAAAATTAAAGGTTGTCATTCAGTAAACGTCGTGGCAACTATTGAATGCTGTTTAAGTTCTGTATAAAAATGTTTAGAATATTTCCTATTGAAAATTTTAATGATTGTAAGGAAGGCAACATCTCTATGAAAAGTTATTTTGTTCTCATTTCTCTTTTTTCAGCTCTTTTAATAAATGTTGCTAGCGCCCAGTCGGTTTTAAAGCCGTCCGCGCGTGAGATGAAGCCCCAAGAAAAGAAAACTTTTGACAAGTTCTATGATCGTTTACGAATTGGTTGGTTTGGGGTTTTAACGACTCCTCACTTTGATGATATGGAAAAAGGAAACTGGAGAAACGCAGCGACTTCTCCGGAGTTCGGAAATGCTCCAAGTGGAGATAAGAAAAATGAGGACACATGGCCCATGAACATGTGGAACCAGATAAGTTTTAACTTTAATTTTGGATCTAAAATGAATTTCGTGGTGAACCCACGTTTTGCAGTTCCATTGACTCCTCAAAAAGACATGAGTTCTGGAGAAGATAAATCCCTCATTCTTTTAGACGATTTACTGTTTGGATTTCAAGGTGTGGTTTACACTAATGAAGATAAAAAATTTAATCTTTGGATTCGTCCAGGGATGCGTCTTCCAACATCAAGAGGAAGTAGAAGCTCTGGTCAGGGTGGAGCAGGAACTCTTTCAAATCAATTGGAACTTGCTTACCTTGCGACTTATGATTTTACAAAAACATGGCAATTAGGTTTGTTTGGTCAATTCCGTCAGTGGGTGATTGACGATCGCTTTAATAGTGATCGCTTCCGTTTTTATACGGCTCCTTTTGTTCAGTACACCATTGATGATACTTCTCGTGTGCAAGTTTATTACGAGAATATGCTAGAAACAGATCGAAGAAAAAAACCGACAGGTGATAGAGATCCTGTGTTTAAAGATTTGTGGCAAAACGTTTTCGCCGGATATTCAAAAGACATCAACTCAAAGTTAAATGCGATGCCTTTCATAGGGTGTTTTGTGAACGATACTCCTATAACGGATAAATCAATTTGGCTTGGGGCTTGGGTATCTTACCAAATCAAGTAAATCATTCACTCCTCTTTACTCACTAGTGCTTGATAGCTTAGGTAAGTATTCATAAAAGAGAGTCGAGATTCATGAAAAGAAGCTTCTGCATTCGCTTGAGCTTCTTCTCGTAAATTGACTAAAAATAAGTTCCCACCACCTGTTTTAAATTTATACGTTTCTGAGATCACGAGCTCTTTTGCTTTTGAGAATTCAATCTCGGATTGAATCACTTGCTCTAGCTGCAACTGTAAGGCTTGTCTAAGCGCCATGACTTCAAACTTGTAAGATTGTTGACCGTAACTCATTTCTCTTTTAGCAACCATTTGTCGGGCACGGGCGGCGGCAATATTACCATTTCCTAAATTTCTCTCTATTGGCACACTCAATTGTGCCATCACCATTAAGTAATCTCGTGGCATATTAGAGTTCTCAGCAGTTCGCTGATAATACTCCGTTGTCACATCAACCTGAGGTTTTAAATCCTGTCTCGCCAGTTCAAGGTCCACTTCAGACTTTTCAACGGCAAGAGAAAGGTTTTTCAGGTCTGGCCGTTTTTCCATAATTTTTTCAATATTTGATTGAGTATCCAGATTTTCTAAAAAGGTAGCCAAATTTGCAGGATAATCTTCAAAGTTGTCCTCTGAATGAGGGCTGATCGGTTCACCATTTTCATCTCTGTTAAACAACGAAAGAGCATATTCAGATCTAAGAAGTCTCTCCTTTGCTGCTTGAAGTGCTCCCTTTCGGCTAGCGACGTATTGCTCATTTTCAGTGACAATAATCTGGGCAATATCACCTTTTTTAGTTCTAGTGTTTAAGTATTCATTTCTTGTCTCACCATTCTTTAGAAGTTCTTCGAAAACATTTTTGAGTTTCTTGGCTGTGACCCATTCCCAATAGGCAATTTGAGCTAATTTCCCAATACCTAATTCTGTTAATTTCTTTTCAGATTTTGCTATTTGGGCATCATACTTTGCATTTTTTAGGCCCGCCCTGTTTGGATCTAGTAAAAAGTTTTTCCACAGTGATAATTGAACACCCAAAACAGAATAATTTCCTGGCTGGCCCGTTGTACTTGGGTTTCCGGTATTATAGACGGGAGAAAATCTTCCATTCATACTGCTAATTTGTTCAGATCCAGCGTAGATTTTTGAATTTGCGATTTTAATGGGCTTTACAAGGAATGATCGCGAAACGGTATTTTTATAGTCACCTTTCGTTTGTCTTTTATAATCTGAGACTACTTTGGCATCAAAGGCGCCAGTAGCTCCTTTAACAGCTTCCTCTCCTGCACGCATTTTCTCCAGGGCCGCAAGCACAGTAGGGTGATACTTCAGTGCACTGTCTTTAACAATAGAAGGGGAAATGGCACCGTAAGAAGTGGCAGTTATCATTAGAAAAAAGAAATACTTCATTCCGGAATCTCCTGAGTAGATGTTTCGAGAGATCCAGGAGCAGCATCCAAAGATGGTGGGAAACCATTAAACTGTCTCCAGAGCTCATAGCCAAGGGAAACATTATTTAAAAGAATCCAACCATTGACTCTCGTGCCCTGTCTAATAAATCTAGATTCGGGCCACTTTTCTCCTTTCTCAGGAACGATAATGACTCGAAAAAGTCCTTCGGGAGTCGCTGATTGATCCACGAAAGAGACAACTCCGCCGAATGTTCCAACAGCGACTGAGGGCCAGCCAGAAAATTGAATCGCAGGCCACCCTTCAAATTGTAGACGAACTTTTCTTCCTTCATAAACAAGTGGAAGATCATTACCTCGGATAAACACGTGGGCAGAAAGATTTTTACTTTTTGGTACAAAAATGGCGACAACCTGTCCTTGATTTACAACGATTGAGCTTGTCCCAACGAGGAGCCTAACAATCGTTCCGTCACTGGGAGCAAGAACGAGTTGAGATTGCTGCCGAGAAAGTCGTGATTGCATTTGAGTATAGTTGGCAAGGGCCTGCGCCTCCGCAGATTGAGCATTCTTAAAGGCAATAATGGCTAGTTCCATATCTTTTCTAGAACTTATTCCTTTAGAGTAGAGATCGGTTTGTCGATCGTAATCATACTTCGCTGTCTTAACCACTGCGGCAGAAGCTTCATACTGACTTTTTGAAGCTTCATATTCAACTTTTAATCTTTCCATATAGTTTGGGTCAATATCGATGATTTCCATGATTTGATCTCCTTTTTTAACAAAGGAGCCTTCTCTTACAAACCACTTGTTGATTCTTCCGGTGACTGTTGCATGGATATTTTGAACCCTATCCTGAGGAAGATAGGCCATGACTTTTCCTGGTCCCAAAGCGGTTTGTTGCCAGGGAATTGCAATCAAAAAAACCATCATAAACAAAACAAAGATGACGACTAATCGAGTAACAAGTTTTGCAGCCTCAGGAAGATCATGCAATTTGAGCATCCTGTATGGAGTGTTTGCAAATTCCTCTTTGAGAGTAATTTCACTCATTTGATAAATATTAGAGTTCTTACTGGGACTCTTAGTTTCTTGTTCCATAACTCTCAATCTCCTTCAAAAGATCAGCAGGCTCATTAAGTTCAGTCATCTTTGATCTTTCAAGCATGCAATAGCGATCAAAATTTCCTGTATAAAATCTCTGTGTAAAAAAGAGGACTGTTCCTGTGAAATTCTTGTCTAAAATCTCTTTGTAGATGAGACTTCTTTTAAAAGTTGAAATCTGTTCAAAATCAGGTGTTACCAAAAGAATTTTTGGCTTTAGAAGAAGTGCCCTGGCTATTTGCAAGGATAGAAGTTGAGACTTAGAAAGTGGAAACGTATTTGGTTGAATTTCAGTTTCAAGACCCTTTGGTAGCTTAGCAATATTTTGATCAATTCCAACTTTCCTTAAAACGTTTTCAATATCAGTGTTTGAAAATTGACGAGTACCAATCCCTGTAAGATTTTCTCTAATTGTCCCACTAAAAAACTGATCGTAACGAATGATTTGAATTTCATTTCGAACAGCTCCAAAATCTAAATCATCAGCAAGAAGGTTATCATAGCGAACATTTCCACTTGTTTGATTACTAAATCCCATAAGAGAATCGTAAAAGAGATCTATAGAGGAAAAGCTTTTTACAAAAATAAGATTTTTACTCCCTTCTTTAAAACTGAAATTAAATTGGTAATTGGGCTCAAAGGTTAAGTTTTCAAATTGAAAATCAAATTTCCTAGGAATAAGTGCATTTTCTTTTGGTGATTCAAGTTCAAAATCATAAAAACGAGCAATCATATCGAGTGATGTACTGTAATTATAAACACTGAAAAAAAAGTTTTGAAGATTTGGAAGACTGGCAATAATACTGTTAACGACGAGAGCAGCTGCAACTAATTGTCCAACTGATAATTCTTTTTTAAGAACGAGATAACCGCCCATCCCGAGTAGAATGATATTCATCACAACACCAAAGATTTGAAGTCCTATGTGTTGTCTAAATTGATGTTTAAAAAGATTCTCTCTAACATGAACCCAGTCGTTAAAAAGATGATTAAGTTTCCTGTTAGAAAAGTCCTTCCCATTATCGGAGCAGAAAATATTTCTGACTCGGCTTAGTTCTTCTATCCAAGTCACGACTTTATATTTCCCATCAGCTTCGGGAGAG
>CAMAYW010000181.1 GCA_945862475.1 Bacteriovorax stolpii | reverse complement strand
GATGAATTTGAAACATTTAAACATAAAATTAAGTGCCCATGGAGTGTTGAAAAGAAAATGGTTTCCTCTGGTCATACTGTAAAGACTATCGAATATGGTGAGTGTAAAAGTTTAAGTCTTAAATATACGTATCCATCTAATCTAAATACGTATGAAATCCGTTGGGAAAAATGAGTGGTGGTCCACTTGAAGGGCAATTACAACTTTTTTTCCCCACAATCGAAGTCGCTGAAATCATTCCATATCGACATGCAAAACCCTACGAAGATATGAGTTTCCTCACAGATTTATACCTCAAAAAGGGTTCGAGTCTCGGACGAATTTCCAAAGAGTTAGGGGGTTGCAAAGCGACAGTGAAGAAAAAGTTAGTTGAGGCCGGAGATGACTATACGGTACTCAATAAGAAAATTCAGACCATGAGGGTAAGAGGTCTGACTTATCAGCAGATTGCGGATCTCTTTAACCTTTGGGGAGTTCAAAAAAGGACATGTGCAGGTAAGTGGCATTCTAAAACAGTAAGAGAAATAGAAAGAAATTCGAGGTGAAGTAATGACCGTTGACAGGTATACCTCGTAGTGGTATATTTAGTAATGGCTATTGTTGGCTTTGCAGGCGATAGAATTCGAGATTTTTTTTACACTGGTAAAATTCCTTCCAAAGTTGGATGGAGATCAGTTCATTCCATTGCGAGGAGAAAGCTAGATATGCTCCATTACGCTAATGTCTTGCTGGATTTGCGTTCCCCTCCTGGTAATCGTCTTGAAGAATTAAAAGGTAATTTGAAAGGTTTCTATAGCATTAGGGTCAATGATCAATGGAGAATTATCTTTCAATGGACAACTCAAGGTCCCACTGAAGTGGATATCGTTGACTATCATTAGCGAGGTTTTATGAAGATAAAGCGTTTTACGAGAAGACCCACTACTCCTGGAGAAATTCTTAAAGAAGAGTATCTTGTTCCTCTTGGCCTGACTCAAAAAATTGTCGCGGATCATATTGGAATTGATATTAAGGTGATTAATCGTCTTGTGAATGGGAAGACGTCTGTGTCTTCCGAACTCGCATTGAAACTCGCTTCCGCCTTCGATACTTCACCTGAGTTTTGGCTAAATGCTCAACTTGCGGTTGACCTATTTGATGCCCAGAACGATATGAAGGACAGTGAATTACCAGGTAAGCTAAATAAGGCTGGATAATTTAAAAATGAAGTTGTTGCTATTTCTTATTCTCTATGTTCCTTCAGCATACTCAGTGGAATGCCAGTGGTGGCAGACTAAATACTCAGCCGCCAGCGTCGATAGGCATCCACGCCAAGGAACCAGCGGAGTTCGCGAACATCCGCGTAAAGAATATTGTAGAAATAAATGGAAAGACGCTGATATTTATTTCAAGCAATTTTCTGATGATCCTATTGTTGGTTGGTCTCACAAGGGAGAGGTTTTTAAGAAGTGGGAAAGAAGTGAAATGCAGCTTCTGCTTGAAATTTTACCAACTTTGCCGGCTTGGACAGAAGTTAAGAGTTATAATTTTCGACGAGCAAAGGATTCCATGTATAAAGGGAATTCGGCCTCCAGTGAACTGATTAATAAATCAATAATTCTTTATGATCTGTTCTTTAAAGAACAAAACAAGAAATCTATCATTGTTCATGAGTCATCTCATCACATTTATAAAAAACTAGGCCCTGAGGGGGTTAACGAATTCGTTGATCTTTCAGGCTGGAAGCTGGAAGTTGATCAGGCAGGAAAGGTTTACGAAATTCCGCCCAAAGTTTTAATTAAGCCAGATTCATCAGTGAGCAAAGAAGAAGATTTCTCCAACCACGTGGAAGAGTTCTATGTCTCTCCAGAGTCATACGCAAAGAAGTATCCCAAGATTCATCAATTTCTAAAAGGAAGATTGAAATGATGAAATTAATATTATTGTTTTCGATAATGGCATGTACCTTTAGTCAAAAAAATGATGATCGTTATTCAGTTATTAATAAGTTGTGGCATGAGAAAGCGACCAAGGATCGAGTGATTGAAAAACTTGGATCTAATTACGAAATAAAACATGATGGAATCATTTATCGATT
Organism: Bacteriovorax stolpii; assembly: GCA_945862475.1. GTDB lineage: Bacteria > Bdellovibrionota > Bacteriovoracia > Bacteriovoracales > Bacteriovoracaceae > Peredibacter. The sequence goes on along the minus strand of CAMAYW010000181.1, from coordinate 3,588 downwards.
CCCTTGGAAATCAATCGAGAGTGGTCATTTTTTTGATTCATCAGGAAAACTCATGATTCAATTTTTATTTGTCCAAAAGGAAAGATTTCAGGATCTTAAAAAGATTATTTCTTGTTCATGGAATGAGAAATCAGAATTCAAAGATATTGGACATACAGTGCACATGATTGAATCTGGCAAGTGTGCTTCAGAAAATATTTCGTATGAATACCGTCCATCAATGCTTTTATATGAGTTTAGGTGGGAGGCGAAATGACGGATCACTTGAAAGGCAATCACAACTTTTTTTCCTCACTCAGATCCCGAGTATTTAGAGCATAACTTCTGAAAAATGGTTGTGGATTTGGTAGAAGTGGTGGGACTAACAAGACTTGAACTTGTAACCACCCGGTTATGAGCCGGGAGCTCTAACCAATTGAGCTATAGTCCCCTAAGGCCTATTAATTTACTTGATCCTCTTATTATTGCCAATATTGAGTTTCCTGAAATTGTTCTTTTTCTTATAATATAGGACACTATTTCAATAATTTGACCCTTGTGTTAGAACTTATCCATGCAAAATAAAATTAAATTCCACAAGTACTCAGGTAATGGGAATGATTTCATTATCTTGAATCGCCCAGAAGTTCCCCTCACTAAAGAGCTCATTTCTTCAATGTGCAATAGGCATTTTGGGGTTGGGGCCGATGGTATTTTGGTTCTTAGCTCTGCTGAAAATGCTGATGGGCGAATGCAGATTTATAACTCAGATGGTGGTGAAGCTGAGATGTGTGGAAATGGTATTCGCTGCCTCGTGACGTACTTAGATGATCAAAATAAAGAAAGAAAAAACTCCTACAGAATTAAAACGATGAACGGTGTTTATGAGATCACGAAGAAAGATGGAGCCTTTGCAGTTGAGATGTCTGAAATTAAAGACAAGAACGCCTATGATCTTTCTTCTTTTAATGAATATAAAAGAAGCTTTTTTGTAAACACAGGTGTGCCTCATTTAGTGTTTGAAGTTCATGAGGCAAAAAGAATTGATATTAAATCTCGTGCTCCTCAATACCGCTTTCATAAAATGTTTCCGAACGGGACAAACGTTAGTTTCCTTCAAGTCCTTGAAGGTCACCAAACGGCCTACGTTCGAACTTATGAAAGAGGAGTTGAAGACGAAACATTCTCTTGCGGAACTGGGCTTACTGCTTGTGGACTGGCGCTTCATCACTGGTATGGATGGTCTGGAGATATAACGTTGAAGACTCTAGGTGGTTCTCAGCGTATTTCTGTTGCCGACAAGATTCTCTATGCTGGAGAAGTGAAGTTTTGCTTTGAAGGTGAATACACATTGTGAAAGATCGGGCCGACAAAATTCTTGCAGAAAGGGGATTTGTTTCCACGAGATCCAAGGCAAAGACTCTTATTGAAAATGGTGAAGTCTTGGTTAATGGGCAATTAATTAAGAAGGCCAGTGATCTTATCAATCTAGATTCTCAAATCGACATTAAATCTCAAATTTTTGTGGGTAGAGGGGCCTTAAAACTTCTCAAAGCTCTAGACGTCTTTGAGGTAAATGTTTCTCAAAAAGTTTTTCTTGATGTGGGAGCGAGTACAGGTGGGTTTACAGAGATCCTTTTAGAAAATGGTGCTTCTAAAATTTATGCGATCGATGTTGGGCATGATCAACTAGATCCCAAATTAGTCAAAGATCCACGCGTGATCAACATGGAAGGGACAAATATTCGAGAGCTTTTTGAACTTCCTGAATTCGCGGATGGTGCCGTAATGGATCTTTCATTTATCTCGATCACAAAAGTCCTCACCAATGTGTTTAAACTCTTAAAACCAGATGCTGATCTCATCGTTCTCATAAAACCTCAGTTTGAGGCCGGTCGAGATAAGCTTCCAAAGGACGGGGTCATTAAAGATCCCAAAGTCCAGGCACTTGTTTTGGAAGAAGTTATTGCATTTGCCAAGAGCTCTGGTTGGATTTATTTACAAACGATCGATTCACCTATTGAGGGAAAATCTGGAAATAAAGAATTTTTAAGTTGGTTTAAAAAAACTAAAGACTAAAATCATATCTTAAATTTAAAGAATTAATGGTATTACTATCGGGTAAACCACTTTTGGTTTTCCAAATTTTATCTTTCTGATAAATCAAGTTGTAATCAAAAAATAAGTTCTCAGTTAAACTAACGATGAATTTTAAATCATTCGCAAGATTCAGATTGTCCGTTTCAATCATCCAAGAAGCAAGGTCCTGATAGGGTCTCACCCAAAGCATGTTTTCAAAAGCAACTCTCTCGTTGATTCGACTTTTCATACCAAATCGAAGGCCATGTCTTAAGCCACTCTTAGGATATTCCGAGATTTGACCATTTTTGATGACGTCAGTTTTACGAACATCATAAAGTGGAATGTAGGAAAAATCCATGTACTCCCAAGTCTTTGAGTCATACATGTGCCAGGTAAAACCCAGAACTCCCACTTGCCAATGGGAAGACGGAGTACCAAGATCACTAAATTTTTGAGAGTTATAATTAATGAGACTTAGTGAAGACAAAGAAGGCGTTAAGTGATGGATGACGAATTGAACTTGTCCATTCGTTCCTCTCGTTCTAACGACTTCTTTCGTGACAGGATTTTTAATTTGAGTTTGCTGTTGTTCAAATTGTGTCAGGAGTCGGTACTTAGAGGCAAGGTTTCCGCCTTTAAAACCATATCTTAAACTCTCAGCTTGGTTTATGGATTGTCTCATGAAGGGAGAAGCAAAGAGAGAGAGGTTGTAAGTCGATAAATCTTTTTTAAATTGCTCTTGATTCCATGCCTGCTCAACGTAAAGTTTTCGCCGATCAAGCCCGACCGGTTCTATAAGGTCTCTTTCTGTTAATTTTTCGGGAAGATCGGTTGAAATTTTGAAAGGATCCGAACCCAGCTCTTTTTTTGATGTCTCTTCGGGTTCCTGAAATTGGCCCTCTTTTTCCATCCAAAGACTTACTCTCTGGGGAATCTCTTTGTCCCCTATACCTGTTAAGACATACTCATTATCCATTGAGAAAACTTCCGAATGAGGCACTCGGTAAATCTTCCAATAGGATAAATCTGAAGAGGCCTTAAGGCATATCGCTCTGGAGCTGTAACCATTGAGTTCGTGACTGATTTTTGCATGATCATTGCGTCTGATACCATCCTCGAGACCTCGATTTAACATCACGACGTTGTTTGGCAAAACTTTTAAAATTTTGATATTCGCCAGTCGGTCGAAGGACTCGAGAGCGTTGGCCGATAGACAGAAAAATAATCCCAAAATGATCCACATGTTTTAATTGTAAACCATTTTGGGATTAATCAAAGAACTTAGTAATTAAGAACGGAGTGAACAGGAAGACCTTCCTGTTTAAAGTTATTTAAAAAAGTCAGGTTAATAAGAAGAGACATGGCCTTAACTTCGAGCTTGTTTTTTGAACAGAGAGAAGCCGCTGCCCTCAGTGTTCCGCCTGTGGCGAGTACATCATCTACCAGCACGACTCGGGCCGGGCGCTCTTCCTTAATCATTTCGAGAGTATCTGTTCCGTACTCCAGAGCATAACTTTCAGCGATTAC
>CAMAYW010000180.1 GCA_945862475.1 Bacteriovorax stolpii | reverse complement strand
AAGTTCACAAATTAAAGTATCTCCCGCCTGCCTTTCAGTAACACCTTTGGAGGAAGCTTCGGCAGAACCAGCAAGTCCTGAGCCTGCTTTAATTAACATGGCATCAAGGTGGCCATGATAGCAACCGTTGAATTTAATAATTTTTGATCTTCCAGTGATCCCTCTGGCCAGTCGAACAGCCGTCATAACGGCCTCAGTTCCTGAATTCATGAACCGTATTTGCTCAATAAATGAAATGTTGTTTACTAAATATTCTGCCAATTCGAGTGAGTATTTTTCGCAAGCTCCGAAAGTCCAACCGTTTTCAAGCGCTTTAATAATCGCCTCTTTGATTTCCGGGTCTTGGTGGCCATGAATGAGTGGTCCAAAACTCATACAAAAATCAATAAATTCTTTTCCTTCTTCATCCCAGATTTTTGCACCTTTTCCACGATTGATAAAACGTGGTGTGGTATGGAGACCTTTAAAGGATCTTACTGGGGAGTGAACTCCACCAGGGACATACTTTAGAGATTTTTCAAAAAGTTCTTTATTGTTCATATTATTTCCTTAATAGGTCGTAAAAATCTTGCATTTGAGCAATGGGATAAACAGGAACGCCTGCTTTTTTAAATTCCTGCCACGTTTTTCCCATTCCGCAAAAGTGACTAGCTTCTTTTAAGAAAGGGAATTTTTTCAGAAACGATTCATATTGGGGGAAGCTCGTCCAATAACAAGCACCAACTTCTTTCAACTTGTTTTCGTAGTCGTTTGAGACTTCTACTGTTTTTCTCTCGTAAGTGCCAACAACATCACCCATATCTGATTTTGAATCTTCGTGAGTAAGTACACTCCAACTTTTATTCAAATTAGAGTGAATTATTTGAAGAGCTTTTGATGATTGAATATTTTTTAAGTCCTCTGTTCCAAGACTGTCCGCAGTACCATTGACCCAGAAACCATTCGCTGCAAGGTCTCTTGCGCTTTTAGCACCGGCCGCCCAAAGCCCTTCGGAGCGAGAAGATGACTTTAGCGTGGGAAGACAGTACATACTTGTGACAAAAACATGCTTATCGGTTAAATCAAGTTCTTTCGTGAAAGGAACTTTTTTTAAATACTCATCAGAAACGATGTTTTGTTTATCCGTTTTTGGAAGACCCACGAAGAGCTTTTTGTCCGAATGGAGAGAGGGAAATGTTATTCCCTCAAGTCGTTTTCTTTCTATCCTTTGAGAATCGACCTCGCCAGCATGAACATGAAGAAAAAGATTGTCGTTAATCTTTTTCACATGAATCCCGACAGCAAGATGACAACCTCCACCGAATTCTTTGAACGTTTTTCTTTCTCTTTCAACTTCCTCAACAGTCTTTGAGTGTGAGAGCTTAGACAAAATATTAAAGAGTTTGCCATCGTCAGATCGATCTTTTCGCATTTCTATACCAAGCGCACCTTGTGAAGCCGCAGACGGAAAAATACTTTGAGGCATAACGAAATAATTCATGCCACTTAAAAGTTCTTTAAGCTCAAAAGCTGATTTCTCTGTGTGGGCCAGTCGTTCAATTCCAGCGAGAGCTAGAGTAATGGCATGGTACTCGCCGTCTTTTAGTTTTCTTATTCTCGTATTGACGTTCCCGCGAAGAGTTTCGCAACGAATGTTAGGTGAGTAAGGTATATAGTTTTTAAGGGAATGCGATATGTTTGCTATCCTGCGAGGAGAAGAGGTTCCAACGACAAAGTCTCCTTTCCAATTTTTCAGTTCTTCTATGTTCTTTTGAGGAATAATTAGAATATCATGGGCAAATCTTCTTTCAGTAATCGCTGCTAATTTAATTCCCAATGGTCTCTCAGAACCAAGATCTTTGTAAGAATGAATAAGAAGGTCAACTTCGTCTGCTAAGAGCGCCTCATCGAGTTCCTTGGTGAAAAAATCTTTCCCTTCAAGTTGCCATAAGGGCTTATTGGTAATTTGATCGCCCTGGGTTTTTATCAGAACAAGTTCAAATTTTTCGCCAGAAATTTTTTCAAGTTCATTTTTAATAAGAGTTGATTGAGTCACTGCTAAGAGGGACCCGCGTGTGCCAATTTTATAGGTGGTCATAGGCTTAAATGTATCTCACAGTGGAGACGTTTTGAGGAGAAAATAGCTCTGAGGATTTGTTGAATTTTTCTTCGAAAAGTGACTGTCTTTTCATCGTAATATCAATCATGGCCGCTTTTGCCATGGCAATCTGCTTTTCTTTTTGGTCTTGAACGATCGCCCCTTCTCGGAAAATATCGTCCAACCGCACAACACCAGAATTTATATCAAGTTTTGTATCAATACTAGACGGCGATCCTAAGTCGACAAAAATTCTAGTCTTTTGTTGTGACCAAGTAGCAAAGAAATCTTTATCAAAAATTATTTCCTGCGTTCCTACAGTATTGGCGATAAAGGGGCTGCTTGATAATTGATGACGTTGCTCCCATGGAATAATTTCTAGTCCATGAATCCTGGCCAGCTCGATGGCCTTTTCCGTATTCCTCGCACAAATTGAAACTTTTGCTTTCTTTTTGAATTGATTAATCAAATCTTCGGCAAGTGCACCAGAGCCAACAACGACCACATGCTTTGCTTTTGCTTTTTGAATAATGTGTCGACGAGTGAGGGAAGCATAAGTTTTCTGAGAAATACCTATTAAGAACTGAGTTCTGATGTCTTTTGCATCCTTAAAGAGCTTTTCCAAGACCATCAAGACTCTTGTGTCTTTAAGAGTGGATGCAGCATAGATCTGGTACGCCTCTTTGAACTGCCCAACAATTTCATTTTCACCAATAAGTTTACTTTTAAGGCCACAGATCGTTTCTAGAAGAAATATGTAGGCTTCAGTTCCCATGACGATCTCATGGTTTGGTAGATCGGAGCTGAGGAAAGGATTAGGATGAAAAGACAACACCAGTGTCCTCTGACACGTTCTCAGTTCAAAACTGTGACCAAGTAGATTCTCCGTAGGGAGACTACCGCTTGAAAAATTCCAGAGACGAAGTCCATCTAGCATGTTTTCAACTTTAAAATATTGACCCTAAATAATTGTCATGAAAGTGTCACAAGCGTTTAAAAAGATGGGCTTAGTGTGAGTAAGCAAGATTTGTTTATGGCAGGTTTTCTTGACACAATCTTCACAAAAACATTATTTCATCTTTGATATGTATCAACCTATTGGAATTTGAATATGTCGGCTTGGATAAAATCTCACTTCATTGCCTTTGACCGCAAAGTGGATGGGGCGATCACTTTCTTTTTTAAGCACTATGGAAAAACTAAATTCATGGTAGCGATGTCAAAGAAAGCTCAATATTTGGGCCTAGAGAGACTATTTCTAAAAGGTCCGAAGGCTTTTGTTTACTTTTTTTTATTTTACTTAGTTCGCGATACGATTCTCTACATTATTATCCCAATCGCTTTTGCGACGATGGTTGACTAGAGAATATTTAAGGAGAGTTGATGGAAGCGTTTACCATTATCTACACCCTTCTGGGTGGATTAGGGATTTTCTTTTTTGGAATGAAGTTCATGTCCGATGGCCTTCAAGCCGTTGCCGGTGACGTGATTAGAAAAATTATTAATTCCATCACTGCAAATCGCTTTATGGCGGTGGGAGTTGGTCTTCTTGTGACCTGTATTATTCAGTCTTCATCGGTCACGACTGTAATGACCGTTGGCTTTGTGAATGCTGGTCTCATGAATCTTACTCAGGCGATTGGAGTTATTTTTGGTGCCAATATTGGTACTACAATTACTGGTTGGATTATTTCCGTTAAAGTCGATAAGTATGGCCTTCTTCTTGTTGGCCTTGGTTTTATTCCAGGTCTATTTTCAAAATCTGAAAAATGGCAGCACTTAGGAAAATCTGTCTTAGGTATTGGTCTTGTTTTCATGGGACTTCAAATCATGTCAGGGGCGTTCGCTCCTTTGCGTGAAAACCAAGCATTTTTGGACTCGATTGCTTACTTTTCAGGTCAAAATTACGGGGCTTACATCGCTTCAATTATGATGGGTTGTTTACTCACGATGATTGTTCAAAGCTCATCCGCCATGCTTGGTATTACCATGGCGCTTGCAACGTCTGGAATTATTCCTTATCACACAGCTGTTTCATTGGTCCTCGGCGAAAATATTGGAACAACCATTACAGCAATCCTGGCCTCCATTGGCGCGAACGTTAATGCCAAAAGAGCAGCTCGTGCCCATGCCTGTTTTAATCTTTTTGGTGTGTTTATCATGCTTACTTGGCTCCCATATTATTTTGATTTCATCGACTACTTAATTCCCCTAGATCCTAGATTTACTGCTCCAGATGGAACGGTTCCACATGTCGGACAACATATTGCTCTTGCCCATACTTTTTTCAATTTAAGTGCCACACTTTTATTCCTTCCATTTATTAATCAACTGGCAAAATTCGTAACAAAAATTACGCCAGATAAGTTGGAGAAAGAGGTTCCTCATCTTTTAGTATTAGGTGACCCGATGAACATGTTACCTGCTGCTTCAATGGCCCAAGCGGAGTCAGAGCTTAAAAAGATGAAAGAAGTTATTGAGAGAATGTACAAACTCAATAAAGAATTTTGGCAGGCAGAGGAATACGATCCAAAAAAATTAGCTAAGATTATCGATTACGAGCGCATCACTGATAATATTCATAAAGAGATTACAGTTTTTCTTTGTTATGTGATGGAAAAACCAATGTCTCACCATCAATCTGAGCAACTTCAGGCCATGATTAAAATAGCTGACGAGCTTGAGTCCGTTGCTGATTATATTGAAAGATTAGCAACCTATAGAGAGAGATTTAAAGGAAAGGATAAGATTGAGGGAGAGTCTCGAGCTGAGTTTTTTCAGTTCCTAGATGATGTATGGGAGTTTTTCACTCTCGTAGGTGCTGGACTCGATAACGGTGAAGCTCTCGAAATGTCAAAGATTGAGTCTAAATCCCATGAGCTCCAACTTTGGGCCGACAGTATGAGGGAAAAGCATCTTGATAGGATTTCCAAGGGAACTTATTTACCCGTGACTGCTCTTACTTATTCAGACATGGTCGTAGCTCTACGTAAAATCAGGGCCCATGCTTATCTTATGGCGGGTGCCATCGAAAATTTTAACGCGAAACACGAATAATCCTCTAGCGCCGATTTTTTGGCGCTAGATTCTTTTTTCATTCAAAAAGATACACCAGTTTTCAATTAATGGACCATTTGGCATGATAGGGTGACACCTAACATTCACAAGGGATTTTTATGGGATTAATTTTCTCTGCAAATGACATTTTGGAACGTTCACGTGGTTTAACTTTTGATGACGTTTTGCTCATGCCTCGTCACTCAGAAATGAATTCTCGTCGATCTCCACAGTTAGATTCTAAGGTCACGAGAAATTTCTCACTTAAAACGCCCATCATCTCAGCCAATATGGACACGGTCACTGAATACCAGATGGCGATTAAAATGGCCCAATTAGGTGGTCTTGGGATCCTTCACCGTTTTATGTCTCCAGAAGAACAAGTGAGACAAGTAAAACTCATGAGAGAGGCAATTTATCCTCTTGGTCTTCCTGTCGCTGCTTCTATAGGTGTCAAGGAAGACGGGATGAGAAGAGCAGAACTACTCGTTGATGCTGGTGCTGATATCCTTACGATAGATATTGCTCATGGTGATTCTGTCATGATGTTTGAGACTTT
>CAMAYW010000179.1 GCA_945862475.1 Bacteriovorax stolpii | reverse complement strand
AGATTGGTCTATGCGCCCGACAGAGTTCTTCCCAGATCCACGCTTTCAAACTCAATACATGGCCCCAGGTCAGTTTGGTAATGATCCCTTCAGTTTTAATATGGGGTCCCCGGTTCCTACTCTGACTCAATTATAAAATACATAAACATCAGTGCATGAAATCTAGGCCCGAATCAATCGGGCCTTTTTTTGTTAAATAATATTTTTCTTAACCCGAAGAGGTCATTAATAACTGGCCCAACCTGCGGGGTAGGATATGAATGAAATAGAAAAAAAATCTAAAGAAAAATTACTCATAAGAACCTGTCATTCGTGCCTGAAAATAAATGAATCCGAAAAAGAGCTCGAGCGATGTACGCACTGCAGCAAATCTTTTTTACCTCTTCGATATTTCGATAAGATTCACCATGAAAAAGAGGCAAAGTGGGAGAATTACTTTTATCCAACAGATCTCATTGAGGAAGAAGATTTAATTAAAGGGCTCTTTGTTTTGTGGTGAAATCCCTTTCCCCTATGATAATTTCTAAAAATGGAATTATCATCACCGACCTCAGCTGAATTAAACCCTGTCATTCTTAGACTCTTTAAAAAGCGTGGACTCAGCCCCACTGATGTTCAAGAAATGCTTTCTTGGAATTTAAAAGAAATCCCAGATCTCACACAAATGATGGATCTTAAAAAAGCTTCGGAAAGAATTTTAAGGGCCCTCTCAGAGGGAGAAAAGATTGGGATCTACGGGGACTATGATGTGGATGGTACAACGTCTTGTGCTCTTCTCTGGCATTTTTTTAAAATGCTGGGTGCAGCAGTTGAAGTCTTTCAACCCAGTCGCTTCATTGAAGGATATGGTGTTCATAATTCTTCCATCGATGCAGCTGTGGAAAAAGAAGTGAAAGTTCTTATCACGGTGGATTGCGGGATCACAAGTATCGCGACCGCAGAATACGCGAAAGGAAAACTCGATCTTATTATCACAGACCATCACAAAGACGCCGCTCCCCATATCCCTGAAGCCTATGCAGTGATCAATCCCTCTCGAAGAGATGAACCGGAAAATTCTCCGCTAAAACCACTTGCTGGAGTAGGAGTGGCCTTCGCCCTGGCTCTTCAAATAAAAAATGATCTCGCCACTCGTGGAACTGAGACACCAAGTATCTATCCCCTACTTCAGCTCGTGGCGATTGGAACGATTTCCGATCTCGCTCGAATGACTCCACTTAATGTGAGACTCACAAGGCACGGTCTCAAACAAATTCCAACTTCTCAGTACAACGGCATTAAAGCTTTCTTTCAACCCGAAGAATTGAAAGTTAGCATGGTTTCCTCGGAGAAAATTTCTTTTCATGTGGGCCCCCATATTAATTCTAAAGGTCGCCTCGATCATCCTGATCGCGCCCTGAGACTTCTTATTGCCGACACAATCTCTGAATGTAGGGAACACTACACTCACCTTGAAGTGGCGAACAGAGACCGACGCATGATTCAAGCAGAAGTTTTTGAAGAGGCCAAAAAAGATGTCATAAACTCCCTCGGTAGTGATGAGTTACTCATAAACATTCTCTATCGTCCGCATTGGCATGAAGGTGTGATTGGTATTGTGGCCTCAAAGCTTGTTGAGACATTTGAGGTGCCAGCTTTCGTATTTACCAATGCTGAAGAAGAGGGTGTCATTAAAGCGAGCTGCAGGGCCGCTGGAGAACTAAATATTTTTGAACTTTTGGATCAGTGTAAAGATCTTTTCATCAAGTTTGGAGGCCACAAAGCTGCTGCTGGACTATCTATGAAAAAAGAGAATTTTCCTGAGTTTAAAAAGCGAATGAATACTCTTCTTAAACCAATCCCCGCCATCCTAAGAACGAAACTGAGATCCTTTGATGTTGAAATTGGAATTGAAGAAATAAATGCAAACTTATTAAAAGATCTCGATAAGCTTGAACCTTTTGGACCAGGTAATGAGAAACCTGTCTTTCGTATGAAAAATGCCCAGATTCAATCATTTCGAATCATGAAAGAGGCCCATGTTCGTTGGACATTTACCGGTATAAATTCAAAAGTGTCAGTCCAAGGAGTAAGCTTTAATTATCTTGGAAAATGGAATGAAATGACACCAGAAGAATTATTTGAGCTTCAAAATAAATCAGGTCTCACGATCCAGTTCACTCTTGGAGTCAATCGCTTTAATGGTAATGAAACGATTCAACTTATGGTCGATAAGATTATTGCTGGGCAGGTATAGGTGGTAAGACCACTTTCTGCTTTATTTATTATCTTTTTTTCAACCATGACTTTTTCAGAGACTCATATTGTCTCGATCTCTCAAGAAGTAAATTTTAAACCCGGTGATGTGATAAAACTAAAAAATACACCCTTCTCTATTACCATCGGTCTAGACAAGGGAACGATTTGCGCTGTTCCTGGAAAGAACTGTGGATCAGGATATATCCCCCCTCATCTTACGCTGAAGAGAGATTGTGGAAACGATAAGAATTGTCAGTATTTCATTATTGATAGCATTAATAATATTAAAGAGGGCAAACTATCAATTGAGACTGAAGATACATGTCTTAATAAGAACTTTGAAATTTGCTTTAATAATTATTCTAGGACTCTTCATTCAGACGAAGACTGTTCGACCTTAAAGACAGCGGTTGGAAAATATCATTGCCTCAAAAGATTTAACTCATCAAACAGACCAGAGAATAAAAATCTCTGTGACCAACTACCTGACTCAATCTACGCACTAAAATGGAACTGTTATTATGAGTTTGCTATTCGGTATAAAGATTCATCTTTTTGCGAAAAATATTCCAAAGAAGAATTGAGTGGAAAAGATCGATGCTACCTAAAGATGGCAGAACTTTTTAATGATAAAAAATTCTGCTCAAAAATATCTGACAGTAAAGAGCATAATTATAGAGAGCAGTGTTCAGAGCTGAAATGAATTATCACTTACAAACATAAGTGATGTGCCATTCTTTTTTCTGAGTTGTCTCTGATGAAGTTTGCTCTGCTCCATCATGCCCTTCTGTGAAAGTCATTCCAAAGAGCCCTTTTTTCTTCTTTTTATTTGCTGCTTCTTTTGTGGTTAATTGGTTCGTAACACTTCCCACAACGACTTCACCCTCTTCAGAGATTGCAAACTTACCGTTTGGACAATTCTTTTTCATCATCGATTGAGCAAGCTTTTGATCTTCCTCTCTGTGTTCAATCTTCAATGAAATAACTCCACCCTCTTGAGATTTTTTTACATTCCTTGCATAAGGCTTATATTTCATCAATTCTTCAAGCATGGAACAACTTGAGATAACCAAAAAAGATAACACAATAAATATTTTTTTCATCTTTCTGTCTTTTAAATGTTTAGTTTAATGGCCCTACTTTCGCAGGGCCACACCATGAAAACTTTTCTAAAAAAGGAAATTTAGAAAAGAACGTCAAATTTAACAATATTTAAAGTTACTGCAGTTGTAGATGAATCGCTTTTAACTTTTGTTCCAGTTAATGAAGCTTCAGTCTCAAGTTTAGCAAACTCCAAGTCAAAACTTGGAGAAAAATTAAAGTTCATACTACCCAAAGACCCCATGCTCCAGCGATAACCGAATCCAATATTCCAACGACCTTCATTAGCTTCGAGCGAATAATCTGTGTCACCAACTCCATCACCGTCAGTATCAAACAAATCATCAGCATCATCTGTTTTTGCCATTGTATAACCAACATAGAGATATGGAGTATTAGTAAGGCGATTAGCTAAATTATAGATTCCAAAAAGTCCAATTTCACTAGACTTGTCACCAAATTCTGCAATATCACCACCTGTTTTTAGTTCGTGTGATTTATACTGAACGCCAAGTTGAAACATATCAGTGATGGCGTAAGCATAATTAAAAGCAAGATCGCTTTGCTTAACGTTGTCAGAGGTTCCATGGGCATTTACAAATTGAAAAGAACGATCAAGGGTATCTCCTGAATTGAACCCATAAAGGGAAACCATGCTCCGCTGCGCAAAAGCACTCACTGACAATAAAGCGACTAATCCATAAATAATTTTTTTCATAACACTCCTTTGTGTAGACTTTAGTCATCTTTAGTGTGCATTAAATTTTTATTAAATCAACTTAATTGTAGACTTTAGTCCGTGGATCTTTAATCAACAAAATTTGATGATTATCCTATGACTAAAGGCGACACAGAGCTCAAGTTTGGACAAGCATTAAAGGAAGCAAGACTGACGGTTGGTCTTAGCCAAGAAGAACTCGCCTTAGAAAGTGAACTCGATCGCACTTATGTTTCGATGCTAGAGAGAAATGTTAAAAACCCAACTCTTAGTACCATATCCAAGTTAGCGCGCTCCTTGGGAATTACACCATTACAGCTTATCTTGAGATCACAGCAACTTGGGTCGAATGAAAATCTTCTACCAAAGTCGGTAAAAAAAAATCACACTCGCCCTCCACTCTTTGGCACAAGTGTTTCCTGTGGAAAGCCTCTCCTTAGTGATTTTGATATCGACAAAGAACTCTCCCTTGATGATGAATTCATTAAGCAACCTGCTGAGACTTTTTTTATGAAGGCCAATGGAGACTCAATGGCCCCGACAATTTGGGATGGGGATACGATCATTATATCGGTGAAAAAGAAACCTCAAAATAATCACATCGTACTAGCTCAGGTCGAAAATGAACTTACGATAAAGAGATATTTTAAAACCAATAAAGGCATCAAGCTCGTCCCGGATAATAGTCACTTTAAGGAAATTTCGGTTAATGAAGCCACCGAAGGGCTTGTTTGCGGAGTTGTGATTGGGCTGGCCAGAAATTTATAAATTAAGCCGCTCTATTTATAGCAGAAGTAATTTTTAATAATGTCTCAATATTATAATTCGAACCTGCAGCAAATCTCCTGATGGTGGCGATTGGAAGTTTGGCAGATCTTGCAAGCTCCTCTTTATTTATAACACTCAAATATCCCATGATAATTTCTTGGAAAGCCTCCTGATCTCCAGAAATGATTGCCTCGGCTAGACCCTTTGCAACTAAACTTCGATTCTTCAAAAATTTTTTCGGATCAATCTTAACCAGGATCCTCTTTTTTTTATACGAAGAGGCTTCATGGCATCAACGTTAAATTTTTTCACTTCTGCTCCTTAGCCAAAAAAAATCCTATCATAAATGATATGTTTTGTAAAAAAGCAATAAAGACTATCAAAAACCAAATGGGTTTGATGAATGAGTTTCAGAATAAATGAATAATTATTTCAGAAAGGAAAATAGAAGCTAGGCCCCCCTGAATAAAGGGGGACCTAAAATAAGACTTAAGATCGCTTAATTTCAACCGACTCCATCACAACATCAGTTCTCGGGCGATCCATCGCACCTGTAGCGGTATCGCCAATTTTTTTAACGATATCCATTCCACGGACCACTTTGCCAAAGACAGTATGACGACCATCTAAGTGTGGAGTAGGAGCGAGGGTGATAAAAAACTGAGAACCATTCGTTCCTGGGCCAGCATTGGCCATAGAAAGAACACCCTCTGTATTGTGTTTTAGGTGCGATTTAAATTCATCTTGAAAGCGGTAACCTGGGCCTCCACGACCTGAACCTTCAGGACATCCACCTTGGATCATAAATCCACGGATCACTCTATGGAAAATAAGTCCATTGAAGTAAGGACCTTCCTTCACTGACTCCTGTCTTCCTTCA
>CAMAYW010000178.1 GCA_945862475.1 Bacteriovorax stolpii | reverse complement strand
CTTCTAAAACTCTTGGATTCTCCATCAGTAAAAGAGATTATTCTTTTTTCAAGGAGAGAAGTTGATGTCGTTCACGAAAAAATAAAAAACCATATCATCGATTTTGATAAAATTTCAGAATGGGAGTCTTTGATTCAGGGTGATGTTTTATTTTCAGCACTTGGGACTACCTTAAAGACTGCTGGCTCAAAGTCTGCACAATTTCGAGTCGACTTTGATTATCAATATAACGTCGCTCAGGTGGCGAAAAAGAACGGAGTCAAAAAACTAGTTTTGATCTCAAGTGTGAATGCAGATCCTGATTCTAGTTTTTTTTATCTGTCTATGAAGGGTAAGCTCGAACAAGAATTGAGTTTTCTAGATTTTAAATCACTCGTTATTCTTAGACCTGGCCCCCTTGTCGGTCTCAGAAGCGTGCCCAGATTAGGTGAGATCATTTCACATCTTTTTCTTAAACTTATACCTGATTTCCTTTTAACCTATGGAATGAAGCCTATTTCAGGGGAGAAAGTCGCCCTTGTCGCCATTGATTCATTGAAAAGCAATGATGTTGGTATTAGAATCATAGGTCCAAAAGAGATTCATTTACATCACCATAATTGATGTCATCCTCATCTTCTAACTCAGGGAAATCGAATCCGTCATCAGTCGGATTTTCGTTCGTTTCATCTACTTGAGAAGAATCTTTATCAAGTATTCCAGGTGATTTTGATATTTTTCGAATCACTCCGCAAGCAACTGGAAATGTAAGATTACCATTTGGATCATTTTTATTTGACGCTGTTTCTGGTAAGTAAGTATCCAATGAGATACCACTAATAATAACGATTAAATGTTCAAAATTGAACTCGTCCCTTTGATTCAGTTTCACTAAATTATCTTTTAAATTTAGATCCTCATCCTTTAAATCTTTGATAAGTAATTCGAACAAGGTATTTCGTGTCCATTGATAGGATCCATATTCATCAGACTTCGGAAAGATCCCACTTCCCATCCTTTGCGATGATAGATCGTCATCAAGGGGAATGAGTTTTTCTCTTATAATCGTTTCTAATTCTCTTGAGTCTATTAATTGATCACCATTCATATCATCTTCTATTCTTGGACATCTTTTCCCGTAATATAAAGATTGTTCATGGATACCATTATGTGGGCCTTGTGAAAAACGTACCGATGCAATAAGGTGTTTCTGATTTTTACGAAGGGTTAATGATCCATTCAAATATTTTGAAATCCCGGGGTTTATAGGGGCAAGTCTTGCAAGATAGATCCCGTCTAAATCTTTTTCTTCAAATTTCTTTGCTCTATTTTTTATCTTTTCCTGACAACTTGTAAGAAAAATTATTAGTGTAAAAATAAATGAAAAGGGATGTAGTTTTTTTTTCATAATAAAATGTCAAAACCATCTTTATAAGATATCTGAACTTCTTCTTTTACCCATAGTGTTTTAGTAATGTTGTTTATCTCGTGAAGCTCCAATTCATAGGGCTGGAAGTAATACATACTTGATTTAATGATGTAACATGAATTTGATTCGGGGAAATCTGCTTGATCGGTATACTTTTCTACAATGGGGCAATCTGAACCATCGCGAATAAAAATATTCGTCCAGTCCTTAAGCTTTTGTGGGGATTTTCCATACTTAACATCTAAAATTCTTTCCTTTAATCCATCTTGAGTCTTAACGTGAACTGAAGGTGCGACATGAAACCACCATTGAAAATTATGTTCTCTTATGTATTTTTTTGAGAAAAACAACCATGTCTTTGTTGAATAGACTCCCATCTTCCTCCACTCATAAGCCCACACATGGGCGCGGTGATAGCACTGGGACTCTTCTTTGTATTCTCTTCTTGCGGAATGAAAAAGATTTTCCACTTGATCATAATTTTCTAAGATTGATTTATAGTAGTGATCCTCTTTGAAGTAGAATGCTTTTTTCTGTATTCCATTTTTAAAAAATTGAATAACATCTTTATCTTTAAAGGCAGTACTTTTATCTATTGTTTTAACTTTTCCGTTTGTTAAAAATAATAAAACTGGTTCATTTTGATTTCCGATATCTATGTCTTCAATCTTCACATTCGCAAAAGAAAAATGAGTGATTAATATAAGTATTATTGTAAGCATCAGAAGTCCTGGTAGATGACAAATTCTCTGGGGAGAAATTTGACTCCATAAAGCTTATCTGTCAGCTTAAGATAACCTCAAAAGATAGAAGTCTTGTTTTAGGTTGGTGTCGATGAATCATTAACCTGAGGCACAAGCAAAAAAAAAGCCGCTTACATCAAAGCGGCTTAATATAATCAAAATAAATTTGATAAATAATGTTAAACTTAAAAATGGAAGTGATTAACCCGGACTAAAATTCTGTATCAACCTTTTCCAGTGGTGGTGCTCCAGTAAGATGGATAACTCTGTCATAAACGTTCCTCCTTATCCAAGGTTGATATTTCGTTGGTATGGACTGATTCTATTCGGAATTACTGTTTGAGTTGAACTTTATTTTTGTGGATGAAGTTTCAAGCATTTATTAAAAGTCTGATTAAATATATTTTGATCAATTCCTTGTTTTTGAGACTTTTTCTTGGCACTACAAGCGAAACGAGTCTCTTTCTATCGTTTTTTACAAACCTTTTTAGATCGCTTTTCCGGCAAATTTATTGCTTCTATTTTTTCAGGAGATCAAAGAGGGAGGAGCTATGACTCAATATAAAAAGGATTTTTCCGAATTAAATCAGACTTTTAGAGAATCTGACTCCTATGATGAGCTAGATGACCGGCTTGGTACTAGTTCAGATCTAAGAAACTCTTATTCATCAGATTTTGATCCAAGTTATAAGGACCAATATGAAATTAAGCGTAATTACTACGGTTTTGGCCCAAAAGGTTATAGAAGATCTGATCAAAAATTAAAAGATGAGGCGAGGCTTTTGTTAAATCAGGACCCCATCCTTGATTCATCCAACATAAATATCGAAGTTTTTAATAATGTCATTTATCTTCGTGGTTTCGTAGATTCAAGAAAAGACAAAAAAAGAGCAGAATTGTTGATAGAGGATATCTTTGGCATTGAAGATATTCAAAACCAATTAAAAATAATGAGATAGACCATGCTAACTATGAAGCATTCCTCTTCTCTTGATGACCAGAATCTATCAGAAAAAATATTACAGTACCTCAATCAGTTTCCCAGTACTGATTTAAAAGATGCCAGTCTCTTGATCAATGAAGGTAAAGTTTATTTATCTGGGAGAGTGAGTTCAAAAAGATTAAAGAAAAAGATTGTTAGTGGCATCAAGAGAACATTTGGTATTTCGGAATTAATAGATGAATTATTTATTTTTAGACCTCAACCGACCAATGGACATCAGAGGAGTGTATTTAAAGACCTTGGCCTCTGATGAACTTTTAAGGAGTTTGTATGAGACGGAAAATTGTGGACGGTGGAAGATTCGGTATTAAGTTAGATAAATTGAGGCATTCGAGATTCGAGTTTGGAGAGACGGCGTCAAGATTTTCAAAAAAAAATGAAGATGAAGATATGAGCGAGGCATCAGGCAAAGAATCTGTTCATCATATTTCAGCTGGATTTCGAAAACATGGGGGAGGCCTCATGGATCATGATGGAAGTCATTTCGAAAAAGGTCCCAGAGGATATTTAAGAGATGATCATGCTCTACTTGAAGACGTGTCTGAAACTCTTAGACTAAATTCCTCCATTGATCCTACTGAGATTAGCGTTGAGGTATTAAAAGGGATCGTATATTTAAAAGGGTTTGTTTCAAATCTAGAAATGAAGAAACTGGTTCACTCTTCCGTAGAAAATATATCTGGGGTGTTGGAGGTCAAAAATCTTTTAACATTTAAATAATTAAAGACCTTGAAAGATCCCAGTATCTAATAGTTCTTTGAAATTATCGTTGTTTTTATGGTCGGGTACTGGGCCATAGTAGTGTTTAGGGTCACTTTGATCATTTCTCCATAGCATAATATAGGCAGGTCCTTTTTTTGGGGCTTCTCTTGTCGCCGTTAATTTTTCCATGCTCTCCTTCATGAGTGGTTTTCCGAAATAATCTGTCCAAAATCGATTGTAATGGGATGACTCTTGTCCAAATTCCGTTATCGCTGGTATTTTATTACGTCTAACAGATTCCTCACAAAGCCAAACAATCCCTTCTTTATATTTTTTTAGTGGATTCATTCCTATGAGGGCGAGATCATAGATTTTGTTATAGAAATAGTGATCAACTCCAAGGATATCCACGAAGTTATCACCCGGGTAACGGTCTAGATAGTTACTTTCAATTTGAGTCGGTGAGTATGCATAAAGAAGATTATGCACACCTTGATTCTTTAGGTAATCACTGGTCGTTTGCCAAAGTTGTATAAAATCTTGTTTATTGCAATGGTTTTTACCCCACCAAAACCAGGAGTAATTGTGCTCATGCCATGGGCGAAAAATAACTGGAATGTTTTGAATTTCTTTTAAAAATTCTATGAGTCGGTCTAATTCTTTTAATAAGATGTGATGGTGATCGCCACCTTTTAATATCCTATGGACAATTTTTGTAGATTTATCTTTTGAGGATTGATCTCCCTTACCGTCGTCAATTAATGCCCTCATATGCCAAGAAAGAGTAATAACACCGCCCTTCTTATGCACCATTTGGATCTGGGATTTGATGAGTTCTTTGTTCCATTGACCTATTTCACTAAAATCGATGCCGTAAACGTTAGGATGTAGCCCAGCGACCTCATTCATATCAGATTTGAGGTCCAGCCCTATCTCTTGGTTTCCATACCGCCAGCCTCTTCCTTCCATAAAAGCATTTTGCTGACCAAGAAGAATTTTTTGATTGGTATTTATAGAAAGGCTTACATCGTTTAGTCTCTTATAGAGCTCCCTAACTTCAGAAGAAGCGTTTCGATCAACCTGGGCGAGTAAGGATGAGATAACCATGAAAAAGAGTAAAACAATTGTCATGGCGAGATTTTAGCAAATTTCGGACTTGGGTCTATATTCCCTATAAATGTTAACTTCAAACTGTCAAAAGTTTTGCCAGTTGAGGCTGTTTTTGGTTTCAGATTTGCTGTTTTGACCAGTAGGAGGCCTTATGAAACATAAAGAAGAGAATATTAGACTATCTGAAAGGCACTATACCTCATATGACCTGGAGAAAATTGGTAAAAAAATTCTTTTTCGTCATCCACCTGAAGAGCATGAACCTAGAATTAAGAAGCAAATAATATTTCCGGATGAAAGGGTTAAACAAATGGTCCTTGAGTCTCTTTACCGAAGTACGTTACTAGATGCTTCAAGAATTGAAGTGTTTGTCGAAGATGGCGTAGTCGGCCTAAAGGGGAATGTAAAATCTCAAAATGAAAAAAACTACGCTGAGGAAGTTATTCAATTCGTTCCGGGGGTCATTGAAATTTTTAATGATTTAATTATTACGGATCATTTAACTCATTAATCATTTCAATATTTTCTTCATGATAATGATCTTCGGCAAAATTGATGTTTTCTGAGCCACCTAACTCTAAGAAAGGATCATCCTCATAAAATTCTTCCTTCTGCCTTTCGTTCATGTCTGGGTCTTCAAAAGTGGATTGATCCCAGATTTCATCGAATGAGTCTTGGGTCTCATCAATGTAGGATCGAGAAAAGGTTAGAGGAGAAAATAAAACAATAATGAGAATGAGCTTCATAACACTCCCTTTTGAAAGGAGTTTAAGATTT
>CAMAYW010000177.1 GCA_945862475.1 Bacteriovorax stolpii | reverse complement strand
TAATAAATAACAGATCCACTCGTCACAACGAGAAGATTACAAATAAGACCAATTTTAGGAATTAAAGAATAAGGAATCTCTGAGATTGATAACGCCGCTAAATACGACGATCCCCCACCAAACCCGACAGAAGAGTAGAAAAGAGCGATCACAAAAAAAACTACAGCGAGGATACTCCCCCCTTAAGAGAATAAACTTCATGGCCTTCTTCTTGAAGCTTCATGGCGAGTTTTTTACTTCGAATTCCCCTATGGCAGCAAAGTGCAACGTTGTGTGGTTTTAAGGCCATGACTTCTTCATCCGTTAAATTTCTAATGTCTAAAATCTCCATGCCTCCAGAAACCTCAACTTTATGCTCTTCTAACTGAACCTCACCCGCGCAGGTCTTGCATCCCTCTTTTTTAAAGTTTTTAACTTTCATGATGGAAAGATCGGCTACATTTAAATAAAAAGTATGAGTCGTTGTGGAGTTTTCACCTGTGGATAAAAACTTTATTGCTTCACTCGCTTGAAGGGACCCCAAGGTATTCGTTACCGCCCCAATCACTCCAAAGTCATTACAGTTACCTAAAAGAGAATCATCCGGAGTCACTTCAGATTGACACCGAAGGCACCCTTCACCTGGAATAAAGGTCCGGATCTGTCCCTCGTTTTGATAAACACTGGAACTAATAAGGGGAAGCCTTAACTTGTGACAGAGATCATGAAGAAAATATTTTGTCTCTAAATTATCCGTGCAATCAATCATGAGATCATGCTGAAGATGCTCTAATTTTACTCTCTCACTTATTCCCTCTACATGAATAAAGGGATTTAGTTCCTGGATTTTTTTAGAAGATGCGATCGCCTTTTTTTCACCCACTAAATTCACAGAATAAAGAGATTGCCGGTGAAGATTAGAGAGACTCACAACATCATGATCAACTATCGTGATGTGCCCCACTCCAGCTCCTGCAAGACTCAAAAGCACCGGACACCCAAGTCCTCCAGCGCCCACCACCAAGACCTTGGCGTTTTTTAATTTGTCTTGATTCACAAGAGCACTTTGTTTTGAGTAAAACTCTTTCTCACTAAAATGCACATGATGATGATGATCTTTACAAAAAACCCACTCTGGTTTTTCATGAAGATAATGCTCTTTTTTCC
Organism: Bacteriovorax stolpii; assembly: GCA_945862475.1. GTDB lineage: Bacteria > Bdellovibrionota > Bacteriovoracia > Bacteriovoracales > Bacteriovoracaceae > Peredibacter. The sequence continues at coordinate 4,612 of CAMAYW010000177.1, read as the reverse complement.
AAACAGGTAGGCGGTACTTAATTTCATCAATCACGTAACGAGTCGCTTTAAAAGCATCATCTCGGTGGGAAGACGTCGCCCCGATCCAAATGGCAATCTCTCCAAGGGCGAGATGCCCCTCGCGGTGAACGGCCATGATTCCATGAAGATTAAATTTCTTTTTTGCTTCCTCTAAAATTCTCTTCCCCTCTTTCAGGGCGAGCTCTTTATAAATTTGATACTCAAGGCTTTTAACCTTTTTCCCTTCATTATGATCTCGAACCCAACCGTGAAAAACCACGATCGCTCCGGCCTTCTCGTTTTGAAGACTCTCAGTCAAAAGCTCTGAAGAAATAGGAGTTGTAGATAGGGAAAACACTTAGCCTCCGGCCACTGGTGGGATAAAGACCACCTTTCCTTGAGGTTTAATGACTTCATCCATCGATGAAAACTCATCATCCACCGCTACCATAATCATCTCAGGAGGAAGATTGAAGTGATATTTTTGAACGAGACTTAAATAAAGTTCTTTATAGGTTCCCTCAAAACTCATTTCTTCGTGAGATAAACCACTCGCCTCTCTTAAGGAAGCAAAGTAGTGAACATTAATGGTGCTCATGTCTCTCCTCGGGGGTATTGATGTTAGCAAGATTAATTTCTGGGTCTTGATCTAAAAGTGTGAGATCCGCTTTTCTTAAAACTTTCACGGGACAGGTGATGTCTTGTGAAAGAGCGTTTTTAAAAAGATCTTTCGCCTTAGGTGAATAAAGAGCACAAAGAGGCTCAGGGAACCCCTTCTCTTTATTTTTAAAACAAACGGCTACTTTGTCTTCGGCATGAGAGAGAATTTTCTCTACGGTCTTTTCATTAAAATGAATGAGATCACAGGCCACAATAAACCAGTTCACGTCGGGATGAGCTTCAAAAGCAGAAAGGATTCCACCGATAGGCCCATCAAATTGATCCGTAATGGTGGGAAGATTCTCTAAAGGTGATCCCTTCCACTGATTCTCTTTACTCGAGAGAAAAACTTTTTCGCAAAACTTTGAGAGGATATCGAAAGTGTATTGTCCGTGAGGAGTGCCTTTGTAGTTAATGAGCGCCTTATCTTCACCCATACGGCTACTTTTCCCACCAGTGAGGACGAGTCCATAAAGAGGTTTATCTAAAAGTGTCCTCTTTCCTCCAGTTTTAGAAAGAAGCTTTGTTTCCTTAATAAGAATGTTATGAGAAACCGCCTTACACATATCATAAATCGTAAGCGCCGCAACTGTTGCCCCATGCAGGGCCTCCATCTCAACACCCGTTTTAAAGGTAGTTTTAATTTTACACGTAATAGTCACTGTGAGGTGATTTAGACTGATATCAAACTTACAGCTCTCAACTGGAATTTGATGACAGAAAGGAATCATTTCATGTGTTCTTTTCACCGCCATGGTCCCTGCGATAATCGCCGTTTGGAAAACTGGCCCTTTTTTAAGGATTAATTCTTTACCAGAAAAATAAGGAAGAAGCTCCTCTGGTAACTCCACAACCGTTTGCGCCGTCGCTGATCTCACGGAATGATTTTTTTCTGAAACATCCACCATCGTGGGATCATTATTTTCATTAAGATGATTAAGCATCTTATCCTCCAATTGCATTCATCGTATGAGAAACTTCAGAAATTCTATGAGTGGGCTTCATCCCAAGAAGTTCCTGATAAATGACTGAGCGGTCTCTTACTTTGATATCAAGGCCCTCATCTTTAAATAAACACGCTCTTAAGATTCCATCGGCCGAGAGTCTCCAGCGCGAGCAGTGCCCACAAAATGGCTCCGACTCAGATGCGATAAACCCAATCTGCCCACCATTTTCAGTCACAAAATTAAAGGACGTTGAATCCAAAGGTGATGTGATGGCCTTTAATTGAAATTCATTTTGAATGTTTCGGATGAGGTCTCTCGCTGAGACAAAGGTCTCGCTTTGATTAGATCTAGCGTATCCAATTTTCATGAGTTCCAAGAATCTCACTTCAACCGATTCATCTTCAGAGAATTTTACAAATTGATTCACCTCGTGATCATTAATCCCTTTCATCATGACAGCATTTAGTTTCACACTAAAGCCCATGGAAACAGCCGCCCGAATATTACTGATCACTTTTTCAAAGTGATTCCCGTGTGTGATTTTTTTAAAATTCTCAGGATCTAGAGAATCTAAACTAACATTTAAGTGAAAAACTCTATGGTCCTTTAATAGAGCTAGATACCTATCAAGGAAAATCGCATTGGTCGTGAGGCTCAGTTTTTTTAGGTTTAAAGCCGCCAATTTTTCTACGATCTCAGGAAATGATTTTCTCATCAGGGGCTCTCCACCTGTGAGACGCACTTCTTGGAGCCCCAGCTCTTTTAATTCAGACACCACTGAGACAATTTCATCTGGAGAGAGGTACTTAGACTCATCCATGAAGGTTTGATCCACGGGCATGCAGTAGTGGCAGCGAAGATTACACTTATCAGTGAGCGATACTCGAAGCTTTGTGATCTTTCTTCCCTCTTTATCAATCAGCATTAAAATGGCCTCCATGAAAAGAAAGAGTAAGTCTCACCTACATGAAACTGATCCAACTCTCTAGGTAGTTCAATAAATCCATCCGATCCAGCGAGGGCCGTAAATTCTCCAGAGTTTTTCATATGAAGTGGAGTCGCAAACAGCTCGGCCCCCAGAAATTCAATTTTTACCGGAACAAAATAAGTCAGAGGCTTTTTAAAAGTGATCTCTTTAGTGAGCTTCACTTGTATTTTTCTATTGGGTAGAAAATAGCGATGAAGACACACGAGACTTGAAACAGGATTCCCAGGAAGGCCAATCACCGTCGTTTTTCTTTTTTCATCCACTCCAAACCACAAAGGCTTTCCAGGACGCTGACTCACTTCATGAAAGTATTTCGTGACTCCCATGTCGGCCCAAACGGAGGGAAGATAATCAAATTTCCCCTTAGAGACTCCTCCAGAATAGATAAGGATATCAAACTCACCTGCGTATTGTTGAAAATGCTTGGCAATCAATTTGGGGTCATCATTAAGATGAGTTTCTTTCACATCTTTATAACCAAAAAGCTCAAGTGAAGACTTAAGTGCAAACACATTGGAGCGCCTGATTTCATGGGGAAGGGGATCCTTTTCCACGAGTTCATCCCCCGTTGAGATGATCATAACCTTAGGTGAATAAGGAATAAGACTCTCTCCCATAGAACTTAATATTCCCACGTGGGGGCCAGTCATGGGGAGATTCTTTAAAAGAACCACGTCCCCTTTTTTGCAATCACTTCCCTCAAGGTGAACAGAATCAAATCGAAAGCGCGGTATCTCCACTACAATCGTAGCAATATTATTTTCTATTTTTAAATGCTCATACTGAATAACGAGATCACTCTCTAAAGGAAGAACACTTCCCGTCATGACTTCCAAAGAACCAGAACGGAGTGTTTTCACCTTATCTCCAGCAGCACAAATGCCTTCAACTGGAAAAGATCTCATACCTTTTTCATAATCATCAAAGCGGATCGCGATCCCATCCATCATGACTCGGTTAAAAGGAGGATAGTCCCTATCGGCACGAGTTTCCAACGTCCCGAGATCATGCATCGGTGAATGTAGCTTAATAATCTCAAGGGCCTCATGAACTGTGATCATTTAGAAAAAACCTTTATGCGGTTCATTCCCCCGCATGGATAATTTTTAAGCCTGATCTCTTCAAAAGAATCTTTTAAACTCACTTCAAAAATCTTTTTATTTCCCGCATAGGGCTTCACATTTATTTTTGATATAATAGGAATCCACTTTCCATTTGTGAATCCATCAAGAGTAATCTCAAGAGGGTTATTATTCACAAAATAAGTATAATCAAGTTCCACTCGGTGAATGGGAGCCACTTTCGCGAGCTTAATGACAAGTTCCTCAAAGTGCCCAGGAACCCTACTTCTTGCTGACTCCATCCCATCAAACATGTTAATGGGTTCAAAGGGAGAAAGAGCTTGGGCGGCAGGAGAATAATGCTCATCCGTGGCCTTTATCACTTTTGCCCCGAGAGCAAGACTCGCATTATTAAATTCCCCTCTGACAATTTGCCAATTTTTCTTAATCTCAGAAGGAGTGGGATGATAATCAATATTAAGTGGCTTCACAGTCGAAGGAACGCTGTTTTCATAAGTACGGCAAAGTCCATCAAAACTTCCTTTCACATTATCTGGTAATTCAAGATAAAGACCAAGACGAGTCAGTCCTCCGTCCGGGTACTGAGAAACCCTTATCTCTGAGAAAACTGATGTCTCAGAAGAGAGCTTCAAGCGAAGCTCCGAGTGTCCTTTAAGATTTGTTTTTGGAAGAAACTCCTTCCACTCCTCGTTAATTTTTCCCTCAAGTTTTACCACCGGAGAAAAGTTTCCGGTGTGATACTTTGTTGAAAGTAGAACGTACTGAATCTTTGAAGACTTTTTTAATTTAAAGACCAGTGTGTCTACACCCGATTGGTTGTGTCTCACGGTCTCCCAGCTATCCATGATCTTTCCCTGCTTTCCAAAAAGCTCAGGATCAAATTTAGGAAGATGGTCACTTAGTAGATTATCAGCACGAGCAAAAAGTTCGTTTGA
>CAMAYW010000176.1 GCA_945862475.1 Bacteriovorax stolpii | reverse complement strand
CAAAAACGACTGCCATTCATTTTGAAGCTTTCCTTCTCGACTTAAATACAAATTCAATCGGAAGCATTTCTTTTTTCCTATTTCCATTTATGCTTTTGAATTACTTTTTCTTTTCCTATTTTTTTAATCATGGCCAAACCTATGGCATGCACTTAACAAAGAAGAGGATAGATCTTAAAGTGAATAGTTTCACAGAGTCTTTTCATTGGGCGGCCCAATCCATGATTTTTTGCTTAAGCTTTGGTCTTTCTTACTTTTGGCAAAAACCAAACTGGAGTACGTGTCGTGACCACGATTATCTTTACGCTGACTTAGTCGCTTATAAGGAATCTTCCCCAATTAATTTATTGGAGAAGATTCATGAATTTGAAAATGAAAAAATCTTAGAAAAAAACGATTGGAAAATCGCGGCTTAATCAAGCCACTTGAATCCCAATTCTTTTGTTTGAGCATCACTTGGTTTTGATGGAGAACTTGCCATCAAATCCGTCGCTGAAGCTGTTTTCGGGAAAGCAATCACGTCACGAATCGAATCCGTCTTAGCAAGAAGCATGATAAGTCGGTCCATACCAAATGCCATACCAGCATGCGGTGGAGTACCGTATTTTAGGGCCTCAATGAAAAAGCCAAACTGATGTTGAGCATCCTCAGGAGTAAAACCTAAAAGTTCAAACATTCTTGATTGCTGTTTATTATCGAAGATCCGCATAGATCCTCCACCAATCTCATATCCGTTACAGACGATATCATAGGCGTAGGCCTTCACATCTTTCACTTTCGATTTATCATTAGAGTAATAGAGCTCCATATCTTCGTCCTTTGGACGAGTGAAAGGATGGTGTTTTGCACCTAAGGTATTGGCGTCAGAATCGTAATCAAAAAGTGGAAAATCATACACCCATAAAAAGGCATACTGATCTGGATTGATGAGGTTGAAGTGTTTTCCAAAATAACGTCTTAAAGCATCTGCGCAATCATGAGCGATATTAAAATTTTTATCGGCCGTAAAAAACCAAAGGCCATCACCCTTTTCTGGAGATTTTTCATAGAGAGCATTGAGTAGATTTGGATCAATGAACTTTGAGATACCACCACTCACCTGACCATTTTCAACTTTAAACCAAGCAACACCTTTGCCGCCGTAAGGCTTCACAATTTCAACGAGACCATCAATCTCTTTACGAGCAAGTGTTCCCATTGAATTTGGAATAAACATTGCCTTCACCATACCATACTTCGAATTGGCCACTTCAGAGAACGTTGCAAAAGATGATGTCTTAAATAAATCAGTGACAATAAGTTGTTTTAATCCAAATCGGACATCTGGTTTATCAGATCCGTAATCTCTCATAACTTCGTCATAAGAAATGGAAGTCATCTCAAAGTTTTCTGGCATATTAAAAATTTTCTTCACCACATGAGTGGCCAAATTTTTCATGTACTCTAAAGTTGGAAATGAAACTTCTATATCGATTTGAGTAAATTCTGGCTGACGATCGGCCCTTAAATCTTCATCCCGAAAACAGCGACAGATTTGAAAATACTTATCTGTATTCGCAATCATGAGAAGCTGCTTCAACGTTTGTGGAGACTGAGGAAGAGCATACACTTTTCCAGGGTGGACTCGAGATGGAACGATATAGTCCCTCGCTCCCTCTGGAGTTGTTTTATAAAGAATAGGTGTTTCAACTTCATTAAATCCAAGCTCATACAACGCCATTCTAGCTTTCTTCGTTGTTTCAGATCGAAGACTAAGAATATCCTGTAATTTTTTTGAACGAAGGTCTAGGTAACGATAACGGAGACGAAGATCTTCTGTTGCCTGAACCATTCCATGAGGAAGAAAAGGAACCTCTTCTGCAATGGAGAGCGGACGAATATGTTCCACTTGAACCTCAACCATGCCTGTGGCCATGTTCGGATTTTTCGCTGAATCAGGTCGAGCGACAACTTTACCTGTGGCAAGAAGAACTGATTCCAATGAGAATTTTCTTAACTCATTTACGTCCTCTTTATAAGACTCAAAGCCAAGCTGGGTAATGCCATATTTATCTCTTAGATCGATAAAATGAAGACTTCCTAAATTTCTATATTTATTCATCCATCCACAGATGGTGACTGTTTTTCCGATATCACTTTCTCTAAGTTCTCCGCAGTGATGAGTGCGCATTAATCCTGGTAAATTTTTAACCGATGACATTTGAGAGCTCCTATCGTATCTCTATAATTAGACTGTGAAATCATACCTGAATCAGGGATAAACTTCATGAGAAAATTGATTGTTCTCCTCTCTCTCTTTACTCTTGTCTCTTGCCAGAGTGAGTCACAAAACCAGAACCCCTTGAAAAAAGTTGAGCTTCAAACAAGTTTTGGGTCCTCAATTAAAGCGAGTCTGGCCATAGAGTCAAAAGACCAAGAGATGGGTTTATCCGGAGTGAAACCGGAGGACTTTGATGATGCAGAAGGTATGTTCTTTTTTTATACTCAAGATGATGAAAGACACTTCTGGATGCCTGATACTTACTTTGAACTCGATCTCTTTTATCTTGATAAAGATTTAAAGGTCATCGACATCGTCCGTAAACTTCCTTTTTATATTGGTCGAGCGAACCCTAACCTTATCCCCAGAGCTCGAGGAGTTTGGTGTCGCCATGTTCTAGAGATGAAGTCCACTTCCCCCATTGCTCACAAAATAAGCATTGGAGAAAAACTCATCTGGAAAGGGCAAATCCCGCTCTTGGAAGTTGAGAGAATAGTTAAAGATAAATTAACCAAAAATTAAATGGAAATATCTTCTTTTGAAGTGTCTGAAGAATCAGGATTCTCGCCTGCAAAAAGTATTAAAAATTCATCTGCAGCGATCACTCCAAGATGCTCTTTAGCTAATTGCTTTTGATAATTTCTATCGAGCTGAATTTTCGTTATTTCAATTTTAAGATCTTTGTTTTCATTTTGAATGGATCTTAGTTCTTCTCGATTCTCTTGAATAACTCTCTCAGTTGAGAAGTAATCCCAAACCCCACGGTCCATAAAAATAAGACGAAGAACAAGGAGGCCAACAACTGACCAAGCAATTTTTGCGAGAAGATTTTTTTTAAGTTTTTCTTTTTTCTTTACGGATACTGAAGGAGATCTCGCAGGACGTTTTTCAATTTCTTCCTCGATCTCTTCCTCTTCTTCATTCAAATAATCAATTTCAGTCTCGTGAAGAGAGCCACGTCTGTGATCAAGAAGCTCCGTTTGGTCAGCGTGACCGATGGCCTTTCTCGTAGCTGTTGTTTCAAAATATGTGGGCGCATTGGTTGAATCCGTCGCAAAGGGACGGTTAAAAACATTTTTCCGGGTACGCAGTCTTTCTCGGTGAGGAGATTTATCAGATGATTTTGACGCGAACGGTGATTCTACTTCTTCATACTCTTCATGAGTCGATTCATTCATTCTTAATTCCACGCAAAATACATCCTGTATTTTGGGCATTGCTGCCCATGTCTAATTTAGTGTGTTACTCAAATTTTGACATGGGAAGCATAATGCTACAAGTACTTAATATGACGGAGGAACTATTTTCCTAGTAACGATTGCCCCTACCGAAAGAGCGTCCACCACGATCCCCTCCACGGTCACCGCTACGACCGCCTCTAAAACCACCGCCGCCGCCACCGAAACCACGACCGCCACCATTTGAGGCAGGAGCAGTTGCGAGTTCAATTGAAACTCGACGAGTTCCAAACATCTCACCTTTGAGGTTCATCATCGCATCGGTAAATTCCGAAGGAGCTTCAATGAAAGCGAATTTTTCTTTAGTTTCAATACGACCTAGATTTCTGCCAGAAATACCTGTTGAATTAGAAACAAATTTCAATAATTCACCAGGATTTGCTCCATCCATCGTACCGAGGTTGATGAAGAATCTCTGCATACCAGTCTGAACTCTGACACCTTGAGGACGTTCACCTTGGCCACGAGGAGCGACATCAATTTCTTGCGCTTTTTGGTAGCGCTTCAAAGTATTTTCGAACATGAAGCCATAAATACCTTTAATGATGTCTTCCTTATCTAGAGAATCGAATTTTTCTTTAAAAGCATCATAGTGAAGAACTTCTTCATCATGAAAAGAAGCAATATGATCAGTAAAACGCTTTAAAGACTTCTCTAAAATTTTCTCTCTGATCTCATTCACTTTAGGTAGAAAGACTCTTTCAATTTTGGCTTTCGTAAGACGCTCGATCTGACCTACGCGACCTTGCTCATTTGGTTCAATAATTGAAAGTGAAATCCCTTTAGATCCACCACGGCCAGTACGACCAATTCTGTGTACATAAGATTCATTATCTTGAGGAAGTCCAAAGTTAATCACGTGAGTAAGGTTGTTCACATCAATCCCACGAGCAGCAACGTCAGTACAAACAAGAAGATTAATTTTCTTCTCTTTAAATTTTTTCATCGTCATATCACGAGCAGCTTGATCCATGTCCCCGTGAAGAGCATCTGTCGGATAACCACGCGCATTGAGCTCGTCAGTTAATTCCTTGGCCCCAATTTTTGTACGAGTAAAAATGATGGCATACATATTATCTGTATAATCCATATAACGACAGAGAGCTTCGATACCATTTTCACGTCGAACAACGACCGCTTTTTGCTCAACAGAGTCTGCTGTTAAAACTTTTTTTGTAACTCGAACAGTGACTGGATTAGAAAACTCACGGTTCACAAGATCTGAAATAGGTCCTGGAAGAGTTGCAGAGAACATCCAAATTCTCTTTTCTGGAATTTGGTCAATGATTGCTGTTACGTCATCAAAGAATCCCATATCAAGCATTTCATCTGCTTCATCAAGGATCACGAATTTTGTAGCTTCAAATTTTAAAACTCCGCGCTCAATTAAATCCATAACTCGTCCTGGAGTACCAGCAACGACTTGAGGTTTTTTCGATTTGAAATCTTTAATCTGAAGTCCTACAGAAGTACCACCGTAAACAGACATTGAACGGATGGGTTCAAAGGCCGATAGCTTTTGGATTTCTTCGTTAATTTGGTTAGCAAGCTCTCGTGTTGGAGCAAGAATCACGGCTTGAAGGGCCGGTGATTTAAAATCAAGTTTTTCTAAAAGTGGAAGAACAAAAGCCGCCGTTTTACCAGATCCAGTTTGGGCCTGGCCGATAAAATCAACGTCACCTTTAAGTAATACAGGAATGGCCTGTAACTGAATTTCTGATGGTGCTTCAAAGCCCATTTTTGCGATTGCTTTGAGGGAAGACTCTTTGAGTCCAAGTTCATTAAAAGACATGCGTTTTCTCCTTTCGAGAAAGTTATTTGTTATGCGCATTTTGAATGTAGATGAGGCCTGGTCCAAATGGTCTCAAAACAGCCCTGAGGAACCACTTAGACCTAGATAGACGAAAAGATCCGGGTGGAAACAAGGTACAAAATATACGACTACGACCTTTTAGCACAAACTTAATTGATTTGTAAATAGTGCGTTAAACAGAATCTCGTAACTGAAGCTTTTTAGTCTGATTTCCAACATTTACGGTTTAATTACATAAGAATTTTTTACATTTTTATCTTGAGAGAAATTGAGAATAACTTAAAATATTTTTTAGATGAAACCTATTTACTTTCTTCTTTTCACGCTCCTAGTTGGTATGATTTCTGTTCTTTCGGGACTACCCAAGTCATATGCTTTTCATTCTGAACAACTTTCATCACCACCCCAGTTGTCAGTATGGGAGATTGAGTCCCTTACAAATCGACAAAAAAAGATTGA
>CAMAYW010000175.1 GCA_945862475.1 Bacteriovorax stolpii | reverse complement strand
GCCCTTGATCATTTAGGCCAGAATGGAATTATCGTTGTAGACAATACTCTTTGGCATGGAAAGGTCTTAAATCCAGGGCAAGATAAGCAGACCAACTCAATTATCTCTCATAATCTAAAAGCAAAAGAACTTGAGGGTTACACCAAAGTACTTCTTCCCTTGAGAGACGGTATGTTTTTAATTACTCGCTCTTAAGATTAACCTAATTTCATTTGAAGTTATTTTCAAACGCCCTTCAAAACTCTCTAATAAAGTGAGCGGAGGTAGCGATGAAAATAACTGATTTTTTTATTGTTTTATTTGCATCAGTTTTATTTCTCTATCCAATCATAAAAAATGAAAAATCTCCAATGAGGCAGGAGCAAGAGGAAAACACACGTAGGCCATCAGAAGGAAGCACGAGAACATTTAAGATCGTTTATGAGGTTCCCTCCCCCCAAGAGGAGCAGTTAGCAGATATATTTTGGCTAAGATATGCTGCAGAGGTCGCCATGGAATCAGGAACTCCCTATTTTAATATAGTGAACCAATCTATTCGAAAAAATTTTAGTCAGAGATATCAAGTTAATCTCTCAATCATAGAGGGGCTCATAGAACTCGAATACGACCCCATGGAGGCGGAGTATGATGCACATGAAATAGAGAGTTTCTTTATGGGTAACTCTATATAAAAAATTAAGAACTGCCCCGCTGAATCGATGGGGCAGCCTGAAAAGATATTAAAGATTAATTAAAACCTCTAACCCAGTAGAAGTTTTAGAAGTTTCAAATGGGATGTCTCCTGAAGAAAGAAATTCCTTATCCTGTGAACAGTCTTCGCCCAAGTCATAGATTGAAACGCTTACTCTATCATTAAGTGGCATTTGAAAGTTATCCAGCAAAATCTGTTCAGGATTTGAGGTCCGATCAATCCCATATTTTTGTTTAAAAAAACATTCGTTAATCACTGTCTCGTTATTAATCACAACTCTACTTTTAAAAGGAAAAGTTTTTCCCTGAAGAAAGATTTTCCAATTTACTTTTGAGAGACAGTCCATCTCTTCGCATACTGTGTTAATTTCTTTTGAAGACTGAGAGGATTTTTCGTTGCCACAGCTAATAAGAGATAAAGTTGATAATAAAATCAAATAAACCATCAGATTTCGATACAAAAACATGTGTATTCCTTTGAAAAGTGAGGGGTATCCTCAAACGGAGTAAAACTGATACTTAAGAATTATTAATAAAAAAACGGCCATCCGAAGATGACCGTCTTTAGTCCACGTTTATTGAGATCAAATTTCTTTTCTCCCACCAATAGTATCGAAGTTAATCGAACTACCGTGAACATGGTGAGAGTCTAGGAGGTGTGAACAAAAATGGCGACTTAAAAAAAACTAAAGATTTTATTTCGAATTGAGGGAAATTTAAATCACAAGAAGAGTGAATGTTTTTATACTTTAAAATATGAAAGGGGGCCTCATGAAAAACTACCTTAAAAAAAGAGAACTTAATCGTTTATCTAAAAAACTTTTTTCAAATCCAATTACTTTTTATATTGCCGGTGGCGTTGGTGCCTATTTTTTAGGAAAAACAATTTATCAGTACTATTTAAAAAACCCTGAATTCTCAGAACTTGTAAGAAAGACTCTTCTCCCATCCAAAAAGGAAGGTCAGGTATGAAAAATCCTAGAGTCCTCTTGAAAGAAGCGCTTTATTTTAAAAATAAAAAAAAAGAAGCTGAGATTGAACGCCTTCTTCTAGATTTGATAAAAGGTCCTGTATTTAAATATGTCTCTTTTGGTCTTACTGCTGCTATCCTTGCAAGATTTGCTAAAAAAGCACAAGGAGACTATCCAGAGGTTTCAGAATTTATCAATCAAAACCTAGGTCTCATTGAGGAGAAATTAAATAGTCTTAAAACAACTATTCATAAGAATGAGATCCCTCAGAAGGTCTAAATTGACCTAAAAGTTCTTACCAATTGCTTTTTTCATGGCTAGAATGGGAACATGGAACATCATCACGATAAAGTGACCCTTAATATAAAGGGAATGACCTGTGGCTCTTGTGTGGGTAGAGTAGAACGAAGCCTTAGAAAGGTCCCAGGCGTCGCTGAAACAGTTGTTAATTTATCAACAGAATTGGCAACTGTTCATTTCAATCCAGAAGTAACGACAACAGATCAACTTTTGGATGCCGTTCAAAAGGCAGGCTATGAGGGTTCTCTTTATAAGGAGGATCTACTCTCCGATGATTCTTTAGACCTAAAAAAAGAAAAATTACTGATTTTCTTTTCAATTATTCTCACTACTTTTCTGACGCTACCAATGATACTGAGTATTTTTGGATTACAGGTCATGTTAGTACCCTGGGTTCAGTTCCTTTTAGCTTTACCCATTCAAGCTGTTGTTGGTTTTACTTTTTACCAGTCAGCGTGGAGAGCACTCAAAGCGAAATCAGGGAACATGGAGCTTCTGGTAGTTATTGGAACAACTTCTGCCTTTGGGTTAAGTTCATATCTCATGGTTAAATACTGGGGCGTAGATTTCCATGAACATCTCTATTTTGAAAGTTCAGCAATGGTTTTAACATTGGTCAGATTGGGAAAGTTCTTTGAAAGGAAAGCAAAACTTCAAACAATGACGGCGATTCGTTCTCTTCAAAAATTAAAACCTGAAAAAGCTCGCATATTAAATGAAAAAAACGTGGAGATTGAAGTCTCATTAAACGATTTGAAACTTCAAGACCGCGTGTTGGTGAAACCCGGAGAGATTATACCTGTCGATGGGATCATCCTTAATGGAGTCACTCAAGTGGATGAATCGCTTATTACCGGCGAGAGTCTTCCTGTTTTTAAAGAAATCAATGATCGGGTTATTGGAGCTTCTATAAACGGAGACGGGGTCATCATAGTTGAAGTCACAGCTCTAGGAATTGAAACTACACTTTCACGAATTATTCGAATGGTACAAGACGCACAAGCCGTCAAGGCCCCTATTCAAAGAATAGTGGATAAGGTGAGTTCTTATTTTGTGCCTCTTGTTCTTCTCATTTCAATCTTGACTTTAATTTTAAATCAGTATTTTTTAGGAGATTTGGAAAAAGCGATTATTCACGCAGTATCAGTTCTTGTCATTGCTTGTCCCTGCGCTCTGGGGCTCGCGACCCCCACTGCAACGATGGTCGGGACAGGAGTTGCCGCGAGATATGGTATTCTCATTAAAGACTTTGCGGCCCTAGAAATGTCTCATCGAATTAGTTGTGTCGTTTTTGATAAAACAGGCACACTTACTGAGGGAAGGCCTAAAATATGTCATATTGAATCCCCTCAGATGGAGGAGAATCAATTTCTAAAACTCTATGCCTCCGCTCTCCATGGAAGTGAGCACCCCATAGCCATTGCCGTAAAACGAGAGGTAGAACAAAAATCTCTCATTCTTTTTCAAAATCAAAAATCTAAAGCAATCGCTGGAATGGGATTCCAATCTGAAGTCAATGGAATAAACTATCTTGTTGGATCAAAAAAAATACTTAAAGAAATTAATCTTCCTCAAGATCAAATTTCATTACGCAAAGAGAATGACGGAGAAACAGTTTCTTATCTTTTTGATCAAACGAATGGAGTTGTATTGGGATTCATCTCTTTTAAAGATCCTCTAAAAGAAACCTCAAAAGAAACAATTACGAGACTTAAATCGATGGGGATCACTTCCAAGATGATTACAGGGGACAACTATGGAAGTGCAAAATTAATTGCGAAAGAAGCTGGGATTGAGGAATTTTGGGCGGAAGTCTCACCACAAGAGAAATTAAGTCTTATTCAAAACTTAAAAAAGAAGGGTGAAATCGTTTCTATGGTTGGAGATGGGATCAATGATGCTCCAGCACTAACTTTGGCAGATGTGGGAATGGCGATGTCGACTGGTACAGATGTCGCCATGTCATCTTCTGGCATCACCCTCATGCAAGGAAATCCCCTTTTAGTTCCACATGCCATAAGTATCTCAAAAAAAACTTATCAAAAAATTAAACAAAACCTTTTCTGGGCCTTTATTTACAACATCGCAGGAATTCCTCTTGCAGCTTTTGGTCTTCTTGGCCCAAGTGTTGCCGGAGGAGCGATGGCCTTCAGCTCAATTAGCGTCATCTCCAATGCTTTATTACTGAAGCGATGGAAGCCTTCTCGTGAAAATAATATCTAGCTACCCAATCAAATGTTAGGGGATTGTTAAGCTCTGTTAAGTTTCGTTGAACAATGAATGACAAAGACCCTTCCCCCCTTTCAGGTTCATGTTCCTATGCTAAATGTGCCTCATGGAAACATCTCAATCTTACTATTTAGTAAAAATAAAAGAGGCACTCTCCATCAAGCAGAGGAATAATCCTTACTATTCCTTAAGGGCCTTTGCTCGAGATATAGGCATTCATCCGGCCACACTAAGTCAGATTATAAACGGAAAAAGAGACCTTCCAAAAAGAGATTGTGAGAAGGTTCTCAGTAAACTGAATTTAGGTCCAAAAGAGCGATCTCTTTTTGTAGAAAGTTTAAGGAATAAAAAAAATAATCTCAAGCGAAGTGATGAAGATCAAAGGTATTTAATTGATGAATCTCATTATAAAATTATTTCTGAGTGGGAACATTTTGCAGTTTTAGAACTTTTTAATATTAAAAATTTCAAAAAGACCAATGAAGATATTGCCGATAGATTAAATCTATCAATGAATCGTGTGGATGTAGTCACCACCAATCTTCTAATGGCCTCCTTAATTTCAAAAGATAAAGATGGATTTTTTTATAAAATTCATCATGATGTTAAAACCTCCGATAATTTAAAAAGCCAAGCATTAAGAGATTCTCATAAAGAAACGATGCTCATGGGAGTAAAAAAAATTGAAGACATTGAAATAGATAAAAGAGATTTCTCTTCCATTACGATGGCCATTGATCCAAGTAAGATAGAAGATGCAAAATTTATCATAAAAGAATTTAGAAAAAAGATGAATTCCCTATCTCAAGAAGGAAATGTTTCTGAGGTTTATCAGCTGGGAGTTCAATTTTACCCTCTTACACATTCAGACTCTAAAGAAAACAGGAGCCTCCAATGAAAATAGTCATTTCTTTTTTAATTCTCATGATGCCGACTCTTCTTTTCGCCGGTGAAAAGGGAAATGGAGGATATTCAGTCGTCTGTAGAGATCAAGAGGGATCCATCATTTCTGCAGAAATTCTCGATCTCTATGAAGGAAGATTGATTTCCAAGAATTCCTATGATGAAGGTCAAAGATCTTTTGATGACTATATGAAAGAGGCCATAAAAAATCTTAAAGACCCACTTTTCACAAAATACTTAATCACTGAACTTCAGCTTTATGAAAAAAATAAGATTTTCATCCCTATTGGGAATGAACTCGAATCAACAGAAGATGCATTCCCCTCTATTAGGAAAAAAAACTGCAAATTTGAGCAAGTTGCAAACTATCTTTCAACGGGAGAAATTCTTATTTCGGAAGAAATTTATCAACACTTTGATGAATTAAATAAAGGAGCACTTGCTCTCCATGAAGCCATTTATTCCATACGAAGAAAAGCCGTGGGAGATACCCAATCAAAAACGACGAGAAAATTAGTCTCAGAAATCCTCTCACTCTTACCTGATAATGAAATTATTCAAAAGTGGATATCAGACACTCTCTATAGACCAATTAATTCAACTCCCTGTGGATTGGAGGGAAATCTTTATGAAAGGATACAAAGCTGTTTATACACAAAACTCTCTTCCAATGAAATGATTCTCGTTTCAAGAACAAAGGAAGGAAAAGAGGTTTGGTTTGA
>CAMAYW010000174.1 GCA_945862475.1 Bacteriovorax stolpii | reverse complement strand
CTGAGACCTTTGCGGATGGAATTAGAGTGAAGAATGTGGCCCCAGAAATGTTTAAATCTTTAAAATCTGTGGTGGACTCTTCTTACAGTGTTGATGATGAAAAAATGGCTTGGGCGATTCTACAACTCATGGAGAAAGCTAGAGTGATTGCTGAAGGGGCTGGAGCTCTACCTTTGGCCCTTTTTGATCAACTCTTTCAAAAAGATCCTAAGAAATTTAAAAATAAAAAGATAGTGCTTGTTATTTGTGGCGGAAATATTGATGTGAATCTTTTAGAAAGAATCATCGATCGAGGGCTCATTGAATCCCATCGAAAAGTCAGAATCTCTATTCCAATAGCGGATAGACCTGGGATTCTCCATCAATTGACTGGGGTCATTAAGGCCCAGGGGGCAAATATTCTTCAAGTCGTTCATGACAGAGACTCATCAAACACGGGGATTACTGGGACTAATGTGATATTTACTTTGGAAACAAAGGGCGAGGATCACTTGAAAGTATTATTAAAAGAAATGAAAAAAGATTTTCCGCAATCTTCAGTGGTTTCATAAATTGAGGGAAGTGGAATTATTCCACTGCCCTCAATTGATAAATTATTTTTTCTTACAAGAATCGTCTTTACAGCTTTCTGCGGATTTTTTGTCACAAGAAGAGTCAGAGCATTTCTTTTCTTTATCACAACATGGTTTGTCGCATTTTTCTTTCGTACATTGAGTTTCATTTTTTGGCTTACAGCAAGATTTTTGAAACATAGAGCAAGAAGTAAAGGATAGCATTGCTACAAGTGTAAGTAATGATAAGTTTTTCATTAGTGGTCCTTGATCGAAGTTATTATTTCTAAGGTTATTATATGTTAATTCCCTTTACTCTCAATGACGTTCTATCTTTACCCTTTGTGACAAATGCGACATGATTCTTAAATATTTTCGAAATCAAGGATGATTGATGAAACTTGTCGGGATTTTCTTTTTACTTTTCTCTCTCCACTCTGAAGCAGATGAAATAAGACTTTACCTTATGAAATCACCCCTTGGGGTTAATTGGTCCTCTCCCTGGGGCCTCACGACCTCTATCTTGAAAAATGAAATTGCTCCTGTGGGTAATAAAAGGGCGTACTCTATTTCTCATGTTTTTGTTGAACTTAATTGCCAATCTTCAGGAACTCATATTTATCGTGGGATGACGTCTGCTACGACGACGGAAGAGAGAGAGCTTATTTTCAAGAAAAAATATGGTCTCGGTACCATGTTTCACTTTTTTGCTGGAAAGCTAGAAAAAGATGAGGGAATTCTTAAAGATCTTGCTCCCTACGCTGGTTCAAAAAGAAGAGCAGAGCTAACCATAAAAGTTTCCCCTGAGAGTTGCCAGCGCATGGTGGATTACGCCAATGAATATGAAAAATTGGGTTATGGGAAAATGTACTCCGGCCTTCAGGCGGATCCACTCAAAAGAGAAGGGGCAGGGTGTTCCGCCTTTGCCGTGAGTTTCTTGCGAGTCGGTGGACTCATGGATGATTTCACTCAGAACTGGAAAAAGATTTTGGATATTCCTAAAAAGCTCATCGGTGGGCCTATGACTGGAAATAAAGTGAATATCATTACTCTTGTTGCAAACCCATTTGCTCGTTGGTCTAATAAAGTCCCTCATATTCATCTTGAAGCATGGGATCCTGAATCGATTCATTCATGGATTAGAAAAACTTATTTTGAAGTGAAAAATGGTCAATATCAAGGGAAGTGGCCAGTAGATATCAATCGAGAAAAAAATACCTTTAAAGTGGAGCTCGACATGAGTCAACGAGAAACTCCAACTGGGCCTTTCTGGATCTAAGATGTATCTTGAGATAGGTGGAGAGGAAGTTATAAGTAAACTTGTGGATGATTTTTATCATATCATGAGTCATGATCCACTAGCGAAAGAGTGCTTTGCGACTCATGCAGGAAAAGACATTCATGAATCTGCTCAAAAGTTAAAGGCTTTTCTATCGGGATGGACAGGTGGGCCTCAACTTTATCTCGAAAAATATGGCCATCCCCGCCTCAGAATGCGGCATTTCCCATTCGCTATCGGAACAAGAGAAGGTGAACAATGGCTATACTGTATGCATAAGGCACTTTCTCAGAGTTCGATTGAATCTGGTCTTCAGTCACACTTAATAAAGGCATTTGAAAACGTTGTGTCTATGCTGACGGAAGGTCGTTCGTAAAAAGTTTTGTCGTGAGATCAATGAGTTTATCTAAGATCAATTGAGAGCTCTTAGTTCGAAGCTCTTCAGGAAAATATTTAATTTGTGGATTCAAAAGTTCCCAATTGTTCAAAAGAACAAGATGTTCATCAAATGAAATTTTTCCAACCCAAACTGAGCTTAAATTTGCTTTTTTAATCTTCAAATGTTGTAGAAGTTGAATCGTGCCATGAATGTAAAGAAGTTCTTTGGTGAATGCTCTACCACCCTCTAGGGGCACACCTCTAAAAATTCTTAATGCTAATTTAAAGGCATCTAGATCATTCAGTTGATTGTGTCTTAAGTAAGAATACACTTCCTTGATGGATGATCCTTTTTCTGCCAGAGCTGTTGCTAAATGTCTAAGAACGACTTTATTCCACCTCTCCTGAGTCATTTTTCCCGAAATCAATTCTGTCACAATCGCTAGCCCCTCTTGAAGATGAGTTGTTCGAGGCGCCCAAGTTGATAACCATGGATTATCTTCTTGAGCAGTTCCATTCAGGGACGTTCCGAGATGGACCCAGCCTTCATGAACGAGAAAAATATCGAGGAGTTCTTTGGAGTAGGACTTATTTGGGTTGAGTTTTAATGTCCTTCGCCCGGCGGATGAATCCGAAAGAAGTGAGGTAGAGGACTTGATTTCAAAGTCCCTAGGATGAAAAGTTTCTTCTAGTCTTCGACGTAAATAATTAAGGGCCACTTCACCCTGATATTCATCGGCACTTTTGTTAGAATGACAGAAAGAGGAAATTTCCTCAATGAAGTAATATAAGGATTTATCATTTAGTAGTTTTTGAGAACTACCATATAATTCAACACAGTTTTCATAAAATAGATCAGTTCCAAAATTGTTCATCATCACGATAAGTTTTTCGTAATCTTTAAGTCGATTTATAAAAATATTTTTCACATCATTTGGCATGCTTGAAATCATCAATTGATTTCGTAACTCATCAATTTTTTTATTTTTATCTTCGGCATCCATTTCAAAAGGCACGCTCACATCTTGAAGCTGGAGGATAAAGTCTTTATGCTCTGGAAAAATATGATTAAGTTCCTTTAATGGATAGCGAGGTTGACCTAAAAAACTGATGTCTTTAGCAATGATCTTAAGTTGAGTGGAGAAGTCTTTTATTTGGTCTTTCATGACTTTTTTGTATCGGTAAGAAAAGGTCAGAACTGAGCGATAAAAGAGCGGTTAAAATATAAATATGAAATATTTCTTATTACTCCTTATTCCTTTCACAACTTTCGCTCACTTCTCTAAACCTCAGTTAATGGCAAGATTTATGTATGACGATGCTTGGAATGCGCCAAATAATCTTTGGTGTTTTAGTGGAGAGCCTGTCGCTTTGAATTCAAAAATTTATTTAAATTGCTTAGATCATGAAAGCTCACTTGTTGCTGAGTGGAGCGATAAGGGATTTGAAGTAGTATCGAGAGCTCAGGAAGAGCATTTATTTTCAAAGCCACTTTTATCTTTTGGTAAAGTCAGTTGGTATGAGTTCAGTGAGTTCTCGGCCATTCGCTCTTACCTTAAGGCCGATAGATTAGAAAAAATTGAAATCAAAAATCTTAGTTCAATGAGTGCTCCAAATGATAGTTTTCATCCACTATCGTTGGATACATTCTTTTTTAAGATGAAAGGCGAAAGTCCTAGTTTATGGATATGGAGAAACAATGAAATTTCTCCACTCTTTAATCCAAAAGCGGCCTACATCTTTACTCCCCAAATTGGCCCAAGCGGAGAAATTGCTTTAAAAACGAGAGACCATTATCTTGATGAATCTGCGCCTGATCGTTTGTGGATTTTTAATGGCACCTGGAGAGTTGTTCTCGAGGACAAAGATGCAAACCCTAAATCTAAGTGGGTAAGTTTTAGGCATCAGTTGAGTGTTGATCAGAATAAAATTGTTGTTATCGCGAATGATGGAATTAAGAATTCGCTTCTTTTAATTGAAAATGACTCTGTAAAAATCATTGCAACAGAGGGAGTTGAACTTTTAAGGTTTGATTATTTTACTCCTAAAATGCTCGCTGAAACGATCGTTGTTCGAGGTGAGGACTTTCATGGTCAGAAAGCGGTCTACGTAAAAGATGAAAAAGTTTTCAGAAAGCTCATCTCGCAGGGTGACATTGTTAAAACAGATCGCGGAGATGCACGAGTCCATTATGAACAAAAAGATGCGATTTTTTATGGTGCACCTGGTCTCGATCTTAATGGAAACATTTACTTGCAGGCAACACTCACTGATCCTGATTACCCAAAGACTCTTATGGGGGTGGGGTTGATCAGGTTTTTAAATGAGTAGAATTTGCTCACTCTGGAGCCTAAATATGGAGTCCAGTAAAATAGAGGGATGAAGATAAAAACGCTAGTTCTTTTAATGATGATGATTTTTTCATTTCCGTCCATGGCCTGTGAATTGCCTAAGGGAGAAGTGATTAGGGTTGGTTGTACATACGACTGTGATTTCTTTTATCGTTTCCGGATTATCATGACATCTTGGATGATGGGATATTCAACAGAGTTTATAAATCTTCATCAGGCATCTGATTTTAAGAAAGCAATGTCTGAAGTGGATGCTGTACTTATTCCTGGTGGAGCTGATATTCATCCAAAATATTACCTCGATTCAGTATCAGAAGAGCTTCGAGACTATACAGAAAGAAATCTCAACCTTTTTAACGCTTCAAAAGAAGGACAAGAAAGAGATCCTTTTGAATTCCGCCTCGTTCAAACTTATTCTCAGGATGATCAATTTAAACATCTTCCTTTGTTGGGGGTTTGTAGAGGACTTCAAATGATGTCTGTCACTCAAGGGATTCCCCTTTATTTGGATATTAAAACAGAACTTGGAATTCAAAATCGTTATAATAAATTGGATAAAATCGTACTTGATGTTGGAAATGATTCTCTAATGAGAAGTATCTATTCCAATGATTCAATCCGAGCTTTCAAATTTCATCATCAAGCTATTCGTCTACCTTATTTCTTAGAAAATAGTTCAAAATACCCAAATACACGTTTAACTTCTTTCTCACACAATAGAAGAATTCCTGAATCAATAGAATATACTCATCGACCGGCCATTGGAGTTCAGTACCACCCTGAAAAATCATTTACCGGTACAAGTGTTCCCGTTTTTAAATGGTTTCTTAAAAAAGCTTGTGAATATAAAACGACTCATAGGAAAGATGTGAAATGAAAAAAATCCTTATCTCTCTTCTCTTTAGTTCAACAGCATTTGCTAACTTGCATCTTGCTCCTCCAGATTTTGAAACTTCTTCAGGGAGGGCGATCTTTGTTGATTTTAAGACGGCCCAATATGATATTACTTACGATGTAATGTGGAAAAAAACGAAGGTTAAATCCACGATTAAATTTTCTAGTGTTAAAGAGGGAAGTCCCGTCTTTGATTTAATTCCAAGGCCCAAAAATGTAAAAGTTGATGGAATTCCGGTGACGGTAACTGATGAGCTTCTTCCCGATGGTACCCCAGTTAGAAAATTAGATATTGATCTCCAACCTGGGGAGCATACCCTAGAGATGGAGAATTCTTTTTCTGAAAATGTTCGATACAATTTATTT
>CAMAYW010000173.1 GCA_945862475.1 Bacteriovorax stolpii | reverse complement strand
AGTGAAAGAGACGTTGAAAAAACAAGGGATAGCTTTTAATAAGCTCATCTTGAGGTCAAATCTCATGGAAGATAAGTTCACTTATAAAGTGAGAGAAATAAAGAAATTGATGAATTCATCTAGTGATGATTTTCTCTTCTTTGGAGATGATCTCGGAAAAGATCCTGAAGTTTATGCAGAAATGAAGCGTCTTTATCCAGGTCGAGTACTAGGGATCTATATCCACGTTGTACGCGGACGACCTTTCACCAGGGACGCCATTTCATATTGGACGAGTTTGGACTTATTTTTAAGAGAATTTGAGGCGGGAAGAATGAGTGCAAGTGCAGTTGAAATCATCCTTTCAAAGCTTCTTAAAGAAAAAAGCTTAGAGTTTATCTTTCCTAAAAAGGCCCAATGCCCTACGGAAGCCACTGTTTGGGACTGGCAAACGCGAACGATCTTTATGCGGGAAGCGACGGACCTTATCAATAAGTTTGTGAGCTTTTGCCAAGCAAGACAGTCAAGTAAAAATCTTCAGTAAATCTCCCCCAATCCTTTTTCTAGTCTGCTAAAATAGAGGCATACTGAAAAAAGGATTGGGAATGGATCTCTCAAATTTAATCACTCAAGATGAACTCATTCGTCGTCGTAACGAAATAAAAAAAGTCTTTTTTTATAGAATCTGTGGTGCGGGTATGGGGCCTGCGGCCGTTCTTGTGAAGCAAGCTGGATATGATGTTCATGGAGCAGATTCTGCTTTCTATCCACCCATGAGTACGTTTCTTGAGACCACTGGAATACCCCTTTATAAATTAGATCAGGTGACTCCTGATTTTTTAAAACAATATGATCTCATTGTGGTGGGAAACTCAGTTTCTGGTAAAGCCGAAGCGGCCCGCATGATTGAAAAGTGTGGAGTGCCATTCACCTCTTTCCCTTCAGCTCTTGGTTCATTAGTTTTGAAAGAGAAAAATGTCGTTGGTATTGCCGGCACTCACGGAAAAACCACCACAACTTATTTCATGACTCAGCTCCTCGAGAAACTTGGACAAAATCCTGGTTACTTAGTGGGAGGAATAATTGAGGGCAGGGAGCCTGCCAAATTGGGAGATAAGTATTTTGTGATTGAATCGGATGAGTATGATTCAGCTTATTTTCATAAGATTTCAAAGTTTCGTCTTTATGAATTAAAAAATATGATCCTTACTTCTCTTGAATATGATCATGCAGATATTTTTTCTTCTGTAGAAAAAATTGAGGATGAATTCAGAGATGTCATTCCGGGAATGAAGTCGACTCTTATTTTTAATCAGGAATATGCTTCGGCGATGAAATTATATAAAGATTATTTTGGAAAGAAATCAGATCAGAAATGGTTTCTCTACGGAGAGGGTTCAAAAATGGGGCCTCTTAACGTAAAAACTTTTGAGCATGGTTCTGAGTTCTCTATTCTCTGGGAAGGAATTGAAATTCCCTTTAAATCGAGTGTAGTTGGTCAACATAACGTCTTAAATCTCACGAGCTGTCTGATTTACCTTCTTGCAGAGGGATTTAAAGTTTCAGAAGTTCAAAAAGCTGCACTAGAAATTGGTATGGTGAAGCGTCGTCAAGAGGTCCGAGGTAAGTATAAAGATATGATTGTGATCGATGATTTTGCTCATCATCCACGAGCAATCACTGTTACTCTTGATGCCATTAGGGCACGATTTAAAAATAAAAAAATTGTTACAATTTTTGAACCTATTTCAGCAACTGCGAGATCATCTATTTTTCAAGGTGAATTCAGAGACTCACTTGCTGCTTCTGATAAGGTGATTATCGCAAAAGCGAGTATTCCTACGACTGCACTGAATGGAAAAGACCTTGATGTGGATCTCTTAGCACAAGAGATCAATCAGCTAGGTAAACCATCTGCCTGTGTGAGTACTCTAGAAGATTTACGTCGATCTATTGATCTGTATAACGAGAAAGATTCGGTACTTTTAGTCCTCAGTAATAGAACATGCCTAGGGCTTTGGGAGTCAAGTTTTGTACAAGAACTTAAGTCTTAAACGATTTTGTTTTCTTTTTTGCCTTCTCTCGGCAACATCTTGCGCTTCAACGATTAAGTGGGAGGGCAAGATTGAAAAACACGTGGCGACCTACATGGACTCCTTTGATGATTTTAGACAAAAGGTATGTGTTCCGAGGGCAGAGGATATTTTTGATAAGTATCTCTTGGAGTACAGAGGACAAGGTTATTGGATTCCTGAATTAAACGATGACGTGGATGTTGAAACGATAAATGCTCTTTTACCTCAAATGGAAAAGAAGCTTTCATGGATTAAATCTCAAAAAGAATTGGTTCAAAGAAAAGGAATTCCCGGTTCAGGAGTCACATCCGAGATGCGACGGATTCTCGGCCGGTTACTGACATTAAAAAAATCTGAATTAAGTTCAGATGAGAGTAAAAAGAGATTGTCTCGAGTGGAATCACTAAAATTATTAGATGAACTCCTTCGCCAATATGAACTTCTCATTAAGAAAGTTTCTTTTCTCACAAATTTTCAGTACCCAGTCGATCATCTTAAAAACAGAAAAGTGTATGATGGGTTTAAAGAAAAAGAAGATTCTGAATCGATTAAAATTGCCAATTATACCTTTATGTACCGTAAACTTTTGGAAGATGGGGCCTACAATAAAGATCATACTGGTTCAGATATTTATCTAAGAACGACGATCGATACTCTTCATTTTGAACTTGCTGCCCATGATTTCTATCTCTCAGAGGATGCTCGCTATGATGCGGATTTCGTTTTAGGGAAGATTGAATCAGAACTCTCAAAAGGGAAGTCACGTATCTTAGAGAGATTAACGGAATGGGAGGAGAGAGTTAAGCGTACATTTGATTTTTACAAATCTCTCACACTTCCAGAGAACCAAGTTCCAAAGATCGCTGGAGATAAAAATTCGACGCCTAACCGTGAGCTTATTCGAGATCACAACCGAGCGACTGATAAATTAAAGGAATTTGTTTATAAAAAACAAGCAGAAGTTTACAACCATTGGCTTCATCAACCTGAGATCACAAGAGCCATTTTTGTTTTAGAAACAATTCTCATGAATGAAGTTGGGGGAGTAGACGGCGAAGACGCTTTAGAAAGAATGGATGTGGCCCGAGTCGTTTTAAATCGCCTTGATAAGCCTAAGTATCTCTCGATTGGAAAAAAAGAATTTATTTATCCCTATTTAAAAAAAGTATCAACTGACTTTCACATCAAAAATGAGCGCTGGCTTAATGCCCTTTTTAAGCAAGGTGAATTTTCTTTTACGTATTATTACATGAATGGTGTCGCAAAAATTTTCTGTCCTGACATGGCCCCCAAAGCGAGAAAACTCAGACAAAGAAATGTTGAAATTGCCCTCCAGGTTTTAAAAGAGGAGAATCCCTCTTTTAAAACGACCAGGTATTTTTCTCGTTCTAGTATGATTGGAAGAATCCATATGGATTCCATCTGGGAAGATTATCTGGCGTATCCCGAAAGACCGGGTCTTTTGGCAAGTGGACAAGAAAAACTCCTAAAGCTTTTTAAAAACGGCGACTACACATTCCTCTACGCCTTTAAAGATCCAGAGGCATCCCTTTATCAAGTGCTAGAAATAGCTGGAAAGAACTATGCTCTCGGAGAAAAAAATGGAAATAAGCTCTTTTTTGAGCATCGAAATCCACACTATTTTCGTTACTTCACGAAGACAGAAATACCTCTCAATTAGTTAGCTTTTATTTAACGTAAATATTCCAAAATACTTTTTGAAAAAGTAAGTAGGGCAGTGTATAAAACCGCCACTAGATTATTATTTGTTTAGACATCACAGGAGCACCACCTATGTTGAAAGATTACATGTTTACCTCTGAATCAGTGACTGAAGGCCATCCGGATAAAATCGCTGACCAGATTTCAGATGCCGTATTAGATGCCATGCTAACCCAAGACCCAAAATCTCGAGTAGCATGCGAAACTTTAATTACAACTGGTCTCGTGGTTGTTGCTGGAGAAGTGACGACTGGTGCGAACGTCGATATCAATGAAACAGTTCGTAAAACAATCAAAAAAATTGGTTACGATCACTCTGATAAAGGGTTCGATGCAAATACTTGTGGTGTCACTATCGCTCTTGGAAAACAATCTCAAGATATCGCCATGGGCGTGAACGAAGGTGAAGGAAAATTTCTAGATCAAGGAGCCGGTGACCAAGGTTTGATGTTTGGTTACGCTATCAACGAAACAGATTCGTATATGCCGATGACGATCGATCTTTCCCATAAACTTGCCAAAAGACTTTCAGAAGTTCGTCACAACGGCACTCTTAAGGACCTTCGTGCTGATGGGAAAACTCAAGTTACTGCTCAATATATAAATGGAAAACTTTCTCGCATTGATGCCATCGTGGTTTCTACTCAACATGCTGAGAGCATGACTCAGAAACAAATTGAAGAAGGAGTGATGGAAGAAGTAATTAAAAAAACTGTTCCTTCTCACTTAATCGATAAAAATACTAAATACTTCATCAATCCAACTGGTCGCTTCGTAATTGGTGGGCCAATGGGAGACTGTGGTCTTACAGGAAGAAAAATTATCGTCGATACCTATGGTGGTCACGGTGCTCACGGTGGAGGAGCTTTTTCTGGTAAGGATCCTTCTAAGGTTGACCGTTCTGCAGCCTATGCCGCTCGTCATATCGCTAAGAACGTGGTGGCCGCTGGACTTGCAGAGAGAGCTCTCGTCCAAGTTGCTTACGCGATTGGTGTCGCTCGTCCGATGTCTCTTTTAATCGATACTTTTGGTACTTCAAAAGTCGATGAAGTGAAGCTTACGGCCGCAATTAATGAGCTTTTTGATATGAGACCAAAGGCCATCATTCAGCGCCTTGATCTTCTCCGCCCAATTTATTCTGAAACGGCTGCTTACGGACACTTTGGACGTAACTCGAAAGATGGTTTCACATGGGAAAGATTGGATATGGTCGATAAATTGAAAGGAATGTTCTAAACTAAGTTTAGAAACTTTTATAGGAAGGGCCTCTCTAAGGGGCCCTTTTTTTTATGCAAGAAATTTTTTATCTCGCTCGACATACACCTTTTTGGGCAGTTCCTTTGATGGTTCTTGGAGCTGAGTTTGGATATTTGTATTGGTTAAAGAAGAAAAAACTTTCTGCACTCTTTTGTCTTCTCATTGCAGGATTAGGAACGGCGTGTGTGGGCTTTTATATGTGGGCCGGCGGTCCAGAGAAGACAGTGAAAATTATAAAGAAATTTTATCTATACTATTTCACTTAATAAGCGCATTTTCTAAGTCATTTTAAATACGTCAAAATTCCATTTAACATCGTCTTACATTTGACACCTCTTTTTAAGTTATTGTTTTTCATAGATAAATTCTAGGTCTAAAAATTGACACCGTGACTTTCACAATTGTAAATTGGGGATCTCGGAGGAACTATGGACGATATGAATTTTCTACATCAAAGTTTTGATGGGTCAGAGGCCAACAACTTCCCACCTATTATTATCGTTGAAGACGACAAGCTTTTGGGAATGAGTCTTAAAAAATATCTCGAACAATCCCTTAAATTGAATGTTCAGCTTTTCACAAGTTCTGAGGACCTTCTCATGAACTTTGCGAAGAACCATCCCAAAGATGCTCCCTTTTGCTTAATCACAGATATTAGTCTAGAGCAGGGCTCAGATGGGCTTCTCTTAATTGATATTCTAAAAGATAAGGGTTTTGAGTTCGTTTCGATCGTGATGACGGGATTTGCCAGCATTGAAACAGCGATTGCCGCGACTAAAAAAGGTGTTTTTCACTACCTCACGA
>CAMAYW010000172.1 GCA_945862475.1 Bacteriovorax stolpii | reverse complement strand
CACCCGGTGTTGCAATATTATCACTCGTACCCAAAGTTTATTCAGAAGATGGAAATGATCTTTACTCTCCCTCTAGTGGTACATCCATGGCCGCCCCTTATGTATCAAATCTTGCGGCCCAAATAAAAAACACCAATCCTAAATTATCTCCGTCTGAAATAAAAAGAATCATCTTAAGTACTGGTGAATTTAAGGATCATTTAAAAACAAAATTAATTTCTGGATCTATTGTTGATAATCAAAACGCTCTAAAAGCAGCGCTCTTATCAAAAGATTTCAATCTAGATCAGGCCATAAGCCTTGGATCATCTGGAATTGTACCGGTTGAGGACAAAATAAGCTTTGGAATTGCCCCCGCTTTATCGCCGGAAGAAATTCAGCAAAAAGTAATGGAGACATTTCCAAGTGTGATTACTCCTCAAGAAGTTGAAGAAGAACCAACAATCGCGGACGACACTACCAAATTAGGGTCTTCTGGACAGAAGGATCTAAAGAAAGTGCCACAGGACAATTTAATGCGGCCTCCTTCAAAAGATTCAGAGACTCTAGAGAAATCTTCTGATCCAAGCCTTTCCAATCAAAACGGAGAACAATCTCCGAAACCTTCCGAGGCTGTGCCTGCATCTTCTTTTGAACCTCAACAGTCACTCCCTGAAACTCAATCCCCAGCGTCTTCGCCTTCATTGCCGCAATAGTGAGCATGCAACTTGCAAGAGAAGTTGACATTAAATCCGTAGGTGAAAATGCCTCACCTTTGCCTTGATTGTCTTTAGGAGCATCAGTCATGATGATATTTTTTGAATCGAGGTGAATAGCTTCAGTTCTTAAATCACCTAAATATGACACTTTCATTTGATGCATAAATAAAGTCCTTTGTTTTAAATTTATCTTATTCAATTACAAACCTAATGAAGGCTACTTGTTTTTTAAAATTGACGCAAGTTGAAGTAGTTTTATTTTGAAATTATTTAACTTTAAAATCATCAATCGAGGGTTTAAAATACTCATCAATAATAGGAGAATCTTATGGCCAAGAAAGCTACAGCGAAATCTACGCCGAAAAAAACTACAAAGAAAGCGACTTCAAAAAAATCAATCTCCAAGAAGATTGATCCGAAGAAACAAACTGTCGAATCTTTAATTGAACTTATCAGAATAACTTCCACTATCATCCCAGATGACGTTGCGAAAGTTTTAATGAAAGCAAGAACACAGGAAGAACAAAATACAACAGCGTCCTATGCAATGAATATCATCAAGGACAATATGGATCTTGCAAAATTTAAATCACAGCCACTTTGCCAAGATACCGGAACAGTTATTTTTTTCGTTTATCATCCTCCCGGTTTTTTCCAAAATCAATTTAAGGAAAGCATTAAAAAAGCGGTCGTAGAAGCCACTAAAAAAGGTTACCTTCGCCAAAATTCTGTTAATTCCTTAACAGGGGAAAATGCAGGAACAAACTTAGGTGAAGGTCATCCTTCAATTCATTTCTATGAAACAAATAAAAAAGAAGTTGAGGTGAAACTTGTTCTTAAAGGTGGAGGTTGCGAAAATGTTTCGGCCCAATACTCCTTACCTGATACCACTCTTGGGGCAGGAAGAGATCTTGAAGGAGTCAGAAAAGTTGTTATAGATGCAGTTTATAAAGCTCAAGGTAAAGGCTGTGGGCCTGGTGCTTTGGGAGTTTGTGTCGGTGGAGATAGGGCCGATTCAGCTTATGCTGCAAAAAAACAACTCCTACGAAAACTAGACGATAAGAACTCAATTCCTGAATTAGCGAAACTAGAAAATGAAATAGTAGAAACTTGTAATAAACTTGGTATTGGCCCCATGGGATTTGGTGGAAAAACAACTCTTATCTCTTGCAAGATGACCCATGCTAACCGAGTGCCAGCTTCTTTTTTTGTTTCCATTTCCTACATGTGCTGGGCATTTCGCAGACAGGGTATCGTTATGGATTCAAAGAAAAACACAATTAAGAAATGGCTTTATTAGGAGTAACAAATGAAAAAACTATCCTATCCCTTCTCTCCAGAAGCAGTAAGAGAGCTAAAAGTGGGAGATATGGTTCTTATAACAGGTAAATTATTTACCGGACGAGATGCTGTACATAAATACCTCCATGAGGGGAATAAATCTCCTGTGAACCTAAAAAATCAAATTATCTATCACTGTGGTCCAGTGACAATGAAAGATAAAAAAACTGGTAAATGGACGGTAACGGCTGCAGGGCCAACGACCTCTATCCGGGAAGAGCCCTATCAGTGGGAAGTGATTAGAGATCACGGGATTGTCGGAGTTATTGGTAAAGGTGGCATGGGCCAAAAAACATTGGATGCTTGTAAAGAATATGGCTGCGTTTATTTTCATGCTGTAGGTGGTGCTGCTCAAGTTCTAGCTGAAAAAATTAAATCGGTGGATGGGCTTTATCTTGAGGAGTTCGGTCTTCCTGAGGCAGTTTGGGAACTAACAGTTGAAGATTTTCCAGTCGTTGTCACAATGGATGCTCATGGCAATTCACTTCACAAAGAAGTAGAGGCTGCTTCAAAAGAAATTCTTAAAACAGTAATCTAAAATAAAAAGGCCAGCGTAAGCTGGCCTGTCATTACCAACGATAAACTGAGCTTGCCCAAGTAAAACCAGAACCAAAAACGGCACTTGCCACAAGACTTCCCTTCTTAAGCTTTCCTGCCTTTACAGCTTCGGCCATTCCAATAGGTATTGTTGCAGCAGTCGTATTTCCATATTTCTGGATCGTATTAAAAACTTTGTCTTCAGGAATCTTTAATTCCTGAGCAACCATTTGATTAATTCTCATATTTGCTTGATGAAATAAAAAAAGATCAATGTCTTCTAGTTTCAACTTATTTTTATCAAGTGCAAGCATCGTGCATTCGCACAGACGTCTAACAGCATTGGCAAAAACTTTTTTGCCATTCATAAAGGGGAAATGTTGATTCGCTTCAATCATTTCATGATCCATTCTATTTGGACCGAGGGCCATACCTGGTGCTGGAATCCAAAGTTCTTTAGCGTTTTGTCCTTCAGAAAATAAATGAGTGGAATAGACAAATGAATCTTTAAGTGGATCATTTACTTCAGTTCTTCTCATAATAATCGCACCAGCTCCGTCTCCAAAAAGTACGGCAACATCTCTTCCTCTTGTAGACTTATCTAAACCTTTTGAGTGAATTTCTGCACCAATGACTAGAATAGTTTTATATTGCCCAGTTTTAATAAAGGCATCTGCGATACTCATTGAATAAATAAACCCAGAGCACTGCTGACGAACATCAATCGCCGGAATTTCCGTTAGTCCCAATTTGGGTTGAAGAAAACAAGCATTACCCGGAAAATCATGATCAGGAGAAATATGAGCAAAGATTATACAATCAATTTCTTTCTTATCGATATTCGCGTTTGCAATCGCCTCTTCAGCAGCTTTTAAAGCGAGATCTGTCGTCGTAACATCCGGAGATACCCAACGACGTTCTTCTATTCCAGAGCGCTGAACAATCCAGTCATGGGACGTTTCCATGATTTTTGAAAGATCATGATTAGTAACAACACCAGGAGGAACATACATTCCGCAACCAATAATCTCTGATTGATACATGAAAAAATCCTTTTACTCAGCGAAAGCTTCGTTCCATTCAAGGTTATGATAAACTTTTTGGATATCATCATCCCCTTCAAGGACATCGATTAATTTTTGAATTTTATCAAAACTCTCTTTTGAAACTTCTTTCGTATTAAGCGGGAGTCTCTCAAGGCCCGAGTCCTCTAATTCAAACTTCAAACCTTCAAGTTTTTTATAGATCTCACCATAAGCCTCCACAGGACCTTTTACGGTAACAAAACCATCTTCACTTTCAACGTCATCAATATTGTAATCAATGAGTTCCATCATGAGATCATCTGTAGACATACCCTTAAGGTTTTCTTCTTTAATGGTAAAAGTCGCTTTTCTTTCAAACACAAATTGAAGACACCCAGGTGTGCCTAAGCTTCCGCCATATTTATTAAAATACGAACGTACATTACTTACAGTTCGTGTAGGATTATCTGTAGCTGCTTCAATAAAAACGGCTACTCCATCAAGACCATATCCCTCATAATTAATTTCTTCAATTTGAGCACCATCTTGGCCGAGCCCTTTTTTAATCGCTTTATCTACGTTGTCTTTAGGCACGTTAAATTGGCGAGCCTTTAAAAGAGCGATCTTGAGCGCGAAATTTGCTTCAACCTCAGCGTGGCCAGCATTTTTTACGGCCATCAAAATTTCTCTTAAAACTTTTGTGTAACTTTGTGAGCGCGCCTTATCTTGAGCGGCTTTTTTCATCTTAATGTTGTTCCATTTACGTCCCACTGGGCACTCCTGTCGCTAAATCAAATTTGAATAGTTAACTATAGCCCAAAAAGTCCATTTTATCTCCAAAAAGTCTTCAATGTTGCGGAGTGTAAGCACCATCCGTGGACAGTAAATCACTAAGGAATCATAATATTCAAATTGTTTTAACTTTAGGGAGCTTAGTATGCACTACCTTATTATTTTAATAACTTTTTTCTCCATTTCCGTTTTTGGTTTCGAAACCGGAGAAAAAGTTCCTGATTTTGAGGCCCAACTAACTGAAGGGAGGATGAAACTCTCACAATTTAAGGGGAAAACTGTTGTTCTAGAATGGCTTAATCACGGATGCCCGTTCGTACGAAAGCACTATGATTCTGGAAATATGCAGAAACTTCAAAAAAAATACTCAGAGAAGATGGTGATCTGGTTATCAGTTATTTCATCTGCTTCAGGAAAGCAGGGCCATGTAGACCAAGCAGGAGCTTTAAAAGATAAAAAAGATAATAAATCTTTTGCATCGGATATCATTCTTGATTCTGACGGAAAATTAGGAAAGATGTTTGAAGCAAAAACAACTCCCCACCTATTTATTATTAATAAAGAAGGTATCCTCGTCTATCAGGGTGCGATTGATGATCGCGCGGATGCAGACATTGAGTCCGTTCCTCTTGCAAAAAATTACATCTCGATGGCGCTCGATGAATTATTGAGTGGAAAAAAAGTGAGTATAGGTACAACTAAGGCCTACGGTTGCTCTGTAAAGTACTAATTCCCGACAATTCTACTTTATGCAACCGAAACAATTTTCCTCTTGGATGCGGAGGGAAAATTAAGTTATAATTGAATTTACCCAATGATTTCTCAAGGAGGAGAAATGATCTTAAAACTTACAATCTCAATGATGGCGTTTGGACTTTATTTTTGCACACAATTCTTAAGCTAATTAAGTTTGATACTTTAATAAGAAAATGTCTTTTGAGCCTATATTTACAAGAGACATTTCTTCCTTAAGTCCCCTTTCGTTCATGGTATTTATAAATTGCTGAAGGTACGCTCTACCTGGATCAGACAAAATCAAAAGACCACCTGGTAAAACAAATTTTAATAACCCCTCTGCTACTTCCTTGGGATGCTTGGATTCGTAAAGAACATCAGATCCTATAACCACATCAAATTGACCAATTGAACTTAGGTTCTCTCTCCAGTTCAATCTTTTGTAGTCTACTTTGAGATTTGAATGACGACAGTTTCTAAGAAAATATTCTTCAACTGTAGGATGAAAATCTGTCGCCAATACATCTCCCCCTAAAGAACTTGCCACAAGGGAAGGAAGACCTAGGCCACAACCTAATTCCAAGACCTTCTTCTTTATTATCAATTGAGGATTGTCATTTAAATAAATAGAGAGGCCCTCTGAGGATTCCCAAAGGATTCCAAAATAAGGACAAAGATCTTCTGCAAATGGATCTAATTTCTCCTCTTCAGTCATGGAATTA
>CAMAYW010000171.1 GCA_945862475.1 Bacteriovorax stolpii | reverse complement strand
AATCGAAGAACTCCATGAAGAAATTCTCCAAAAAATTATGCAATATTACTCTGACTCAGATGACATCACTCCTGATATTGTGGTTATGGATTTTTCAGAGGATGAAGTAAAAGATATTAAAGAAGCTCTTCAAACGATTGGAAACCTCGACGTTTTATCTCAATCATCCAAGAAATTCTCACCAATTTTACAAATGTGTAGAAAGCACGCTGAAGAATCTCAGCGAGTGCGAATCGCCAGTGCGGATAGCGTTTATGTTGGACTTAATAAATTAAAGGAACTTTTAAATTTAAAGGAAAGACCAAAGAATTTAGAATGTTTTGATGTAGCGATTTGGCAAGGGAAGTCTCCTACAGCTTCTCAAGTAGTGTTTGAAGAGGGCAAACCAAATAAGAAAAAATATCGTTACTATCATCTTGAAGAAAGACCTGAAGGAAATAATGATTTTGCGATGATGAGAGAAGTCGTTTCTCGTCGTTTAGATAACGGAGATCTTCCAGACGTCTTTGTCGTTGATGGTGGAGTGGCGCAGGTGAACACCGTCTGTGCTGTTTTAAGAGAACTTAATGTCGATTTACCTGTGGTTGGAATTGCTAAAAGTAGAGAAGTCTCGGGTTCCTTTAAATCCAAAGAAATCGAAAAAACGGAAGAACGATTAATCATTCCAGGAAGAAGTA
This sequence comes from Bacteriovorax stolpii, assembly GCA_945862475.1. Taxonomy (GTDB): domain Bacteria; phylum Bdellovibrionota; class Bacteriovoracia; order Bacteriovoracales; family Bacteriovoracaceae; genus Peredibacter. The sequence continues at coordinate 5,191 of CAMAYW010000171.1, read as the reverse complement.
ACCCCTATATATTAACGAAGTGTCCTTCGCTTTTTAAAATAATTGTTTCTATGCGAGATGAGGCCCATCGTTTTTCACGAAAACTTCATCATAAAGCTGAATCAAAGCGTGTTTTGTCGACCTGGCTTGATGAAGTGAAGGGACTGGGAGTTGATACAAAAATGAAGATCCTCTCACATTTATCAGTGAGTCGGGATGAATTAAAAAATTACACTGTAACTGAAATGATGAATTATTTTGGAATAAAAAATCCTCAAGCAAAAGCACTTTGGGTGCATTTACATGAGGATCTTGAGAATGATGATTAATTAAGAACGTGAATGACTCTTCGGTTGCCGCAACCACAGTCCATACATCGAGCGGTTTCTTGTACCAGAAGATTCTTGTAATCTGGCATGTGTGAGAGAAGAAGTTTGGAGCCGCAAACTTTACACTCATCCATCGTTTTTTTCACTTGAATGGCGTCACCAAAGTATTCTTCAAAGCTTTCAAATTTAAAATCTTGATCTGTCATTGTATTTCTCCCTGCTTACATAAGTCATTTCGGTACAAGGGTTTTATAATTAAGAGATTTTAGAGCTAGGAAAGAAGGTTCAGTTTGTGTTAGAAATTGTGAATGGAATCTTTGTTTAAGCAAAAATTATTGGGCCTTAGAAATCCTAGACCGGCACAGACCTTCGCTGAGGCCCTTATGGGAGACTCTAGTTGGTTAAAAAAGACACCTAAACCGATTGCTCCCACTATTCAAAAAGAAGTTTTTTCAGAGAAGATTCAAGTGATTGAATCTCTGGAGCGATTTGCTCAGGAGAAAACATTAGAACAAAACTCCCAAGTCCTTAAAGTTCCCGGCGGAGAAGTTCATGTGAAAAATGTAGAAAGCTGGCAAGGCGTGGGACAATTTTCTAGCTTTGATTCACTAAAAGATGTCCTTAGACTTGATCAAAAATTGGTCGACATTATTCTCTCTAAAAAAGTTCCAGGTAAAGTTAAAGTTCTTTTTGTGAGCGAGAAGTTTCGAAAAATGGAAGAAGTGATTCCAGAAATACGTGGAGGATTCATTGACGAACTTCTCACCGGTTTTCCTCTGAAAACCGCCGAGTTTTTTGAAAGAATGATTCTTGCCATGAAGCTTCAATCTGAAGAGGTTATTATTTTTCCGATTGAAGGAGCAGATGATACAGATTATTCCGACAACGTCATGGCAATTGCTTCTTTTTATCAACCTGAAGTCGTAGTCACTTTAGGTGCCACTGCAACTAGTAAAATACTGAAGTCAAACGATCGGCTTTCTCTCGTCCATGGACAATTTTTTACTCGCAAGCTTGGAGATGAGTCTTCCGTTCAAATCGTACCACTTTTTCATCCGTCAATTATTGAGACAAACCAAAACATGAAGAAAACTGCATGGATAGATATGCAGAAAATCATGAAACATCTAAAAAAACTTCCTTAGTTTACCAAAAAATATGGTTAAATAGTCTGTGCGTAATTTAATTTCCAAGGATAGGGAATTAGTGTTTAAAACAGGAAGTCTTTTTATATTATTTCTTTCGATGAATCTCGAAGCGGCCGTTCCTTCGGTAAAGGTCCTCATCGCCAAATCCCTTAAAAATATAGTTGTTGAAGGAATTGACCTTAGAAAGACCATTCATACTCAAAAAGTTTCTCAGCAGTATGCTGGAAGAAAAGTATTGTCATTTAATTGTGGAAATCAAAAAAAGAATGTTCGAAATTTTCCCAAGAATGCTCTCCTTGTCGCCTCCCTTAGTTCCCCAACGGGTTTAGTTTCTTGGGGAAAACAAAAATATAAAGGTGAACTACAGCTATTAACGAATCCTAAGCAAGAAAGTTGTGACCTCGTAAATCTCGTTCCTATGGAGTCTTATTTAACGACTTTATTATCTAAAGAAATGAATGGTACTTGGCCAGTAGAGGCCTTAAAGGCACAGGCCGTGGCGGCGAGAACTTATGCCTATGATAGAATTCGTCGAGGGATGAAGGTTGAAAATGAAGATAAACTCTATCATTTAGAGTCCTCTGAGAAAGATCAAGTTTCCGGAAGTTATTTTGATGCTACAAAAAATACCTTGTTAGCAGCGAAAGAAACAGAAGGCGAAATTTTAGTTGGACCTTCTGGAAAAATAGCTCCCACTTTTTTTCATTCAAAATGTGGGGGAAAAACACTTCGTCCTGATCAAGTCTGGGGTGGAGTCGAGGAGGGATATCGTTCCGTCAATTGTACTTTTTGTCAGTCGACCGGAATGAGAGATTGGAAACACCAAATGAAGGGAGAAAAACTCACTTCCATGGTGGATCAAGTATTAAAAAGATATTATGCGGACCAAGTGAAGGGAGATGGTATTAGAGTTATGCCAGACTCAATCCATAACTCTGAAGTTCGTCTTTATGCCGGTGATCGTCTTCATATTATTAAAAAATCATATTTAAGAAACTTAGCTGGGAGAGAAATCCTACCTTCAAATAATTTCGTAATAGAAACTAAGAATAATCAAATTCATGTTGAGGGTTCTGGTTATGGACACGGTGTAGGTCTTTGTCAGTTGGGTGCACTCGAATTAGCAAAACGCGGTTATGATTATCGTCAAATCCTCTCTTTTTATTTTCCTCGCCACAGAATGAGAAAAGTTTATTAGTATGCGCTTTGTTTCTTTTCTTTTTTTTATCATGTTTTCATTGGAATGCTTTTCAAAAGTTGTTCTTATTGACCCTGGCCATGGTGGGGAAGAAGTTGGTGCGATTGGACATCTTGATCCTTTCAAGAAAAGAAAAATTTTTGAAAAAGATTTATCATTAAGACTTTCTAAAAAATTAAAGGATCACTTAAGTAAAAGTACCACAACTTATTTAACGAGAAGTCTTGATCGCACTGTCTCCCTTCAGGAGAGAGCAGATCTTGCTGATCTTTTGAAAGCAGATTTATTCATTTCCATTCATTTTAACTCTTCTGCAAATCCAAAAAGTCATGGGTTTGAACTTTATTATTTGGATAACAATTCAAATGTTGCTGCTCAAAAAGTTGAAAGAGCGGAAAATTTAAATTTGAAGGGTGAAGAACTCATTGTGAATCAAATTTTAGTCGATTTAGTGGTTCAACAAACGGTCAAACACTCAAAGCAACTAGCGAGTGCCGTTCATAAAAGTATTCATCCTATTGTGCGATCTCACAAATTAACTGACAGAGGGATTAAGCCGGGTTTATTTTATGTTCTGGCCCTCTCTAAGCGTCCAGGACTTTTGATCGAGGCAGGATTTGTCTCAAACATGAATGAGTTAAAATTAGTGAATCAAGAAAAATATCTTGATGATCTAGCTCGTGGTATTTCTCAAGGTATAATGACATTTATTCGTGAACAGAAATAAAAAGGGAGTCAATAGACTCCCTTCTCACATATCACTGTTTGAAAAAATTATCGGCAGAATGTAAATTTTTGTCGCATTGAAGATCCGCCATCTAACCAGCGAAACTCAGCTGAACCACCACCAGGAAAAACAACCGTCGCAGCTGTCATTGGCTTAAAAAGACAGTTTGAATAGGAGCCAATTTTAATCCCCATAAGTTGACCCTGGCCGGATGGTGAGAACGATCGCGGACACATATAACCCACAAAAAGTGGAGGTTGTCCCACGGCCTGACCCGCGAGGACCGCTACATCTCCGTAAGAAGTCACACCCACGTAAATATCACCTGGAGGAACGACTGTAGGAAAATTTGTAAGTGGTACTTGGATTGGCAATCTTTGACCTGCATAAGGCTGATTGAAGCCGGGCATTCCGCCAAAACCGCCAAGGCAAGGGTTCTGTTGCATGACTTGGTTCACACTCATTCCACCGTAGCTGTAAGGGGAATTAATGTTTCCAACTGGAGGGAGTCCTGAAGTATAAGGATTGTTGTAACCCCAATTTGTTCCTGACCTTCCCGACTGGTTGTTCTTCCCGCAGGAAACAACAGCAATAAGAAGAGTGAGGTGTAAAAGACCTAGACCCAGCGATTTCATGAAAAACTCCTTCGTCCTAGACGATTCTTATGCACCTATCGGTCGAACCCACCCGTCGACTTTAGTCTTTTTTAAAGTTGAGTAAATCCTTTGACTAAGGTTCGGTTGAAACTGCCTAGTTTTAACTATTTAGAAAATTTATTAGAATTTCATGTATGTCGTCTAAATTCATAAAAGAATTCCCCGGAGAGTTAAAAAGAGTCTTCAAAACTGAAGATAGTCGTTTTATTGTCCTTGTTGGTTTGAAGGTTTGTGGGATTTCAATAGCCGTGACCTCTATTGTCTATTGGTTTCTTTTTGAAGTGATGAAACTTAATTACGTATTTTTTAGGGCCCACGGTTTTCCAGATCTTCAGGATTCAAGTTCATTTTTTGATATGATCATCCATGAATCCCTCGATACACTTCCGTTTTTATTTGCGATGCATATCGGATTATTTTTTATTGGTTCTTATGTTGGATGGTTGATTTTGAGACCGTTTAAAAACATGGGAGACTATTGCGAGGAAGTGGTTCAAAATCCGAATAAGATTTATGTCGTTGATCAGTTTAGTACCTATAGCTTATTCACACGTTTCTCAGAATTCTTTTTTGAGTATATTAGAGAATCGAGAAGACGAAATGAGATCGTCACCAATAGTATTCCTCCTCAGTACTCTAAAATTCATAAGCCTGTGATGGACAAAATTTTTATGCTCCATTTTGGCCTACTCCTTATTCTTATCTCAATTACAACGACACTATTTATTATTGAAAATACTTCCACCGTTTATGAATCGATGATTGAACTAGCGACAAAGACTCTTAAAGATCAAAAATCTGTCAGCCGATTTTTTACTCAGCAGATGTTCATTTTAGATGACATCGTTGGCCTCACGATTACCTTAATTAGTACTTTTTATATTTTTCTGGGTTTACACCTTTATTCAAAAGTATCAGGTGCAGCGTTCGGAATTTTTTCAACCATGCGTTCATTTATGAAAGGAAACCATTCCAGTCGGGTACATCTCGTTGGCTATACTCACCTTCGTGAGTACACGCGTAAACTTAATAAATATCTGGATTACATTCAAAATAATTTTGCTAAAGACCACACCAAGAATTAAAACTTTGTGATAGTTTATAAGTGTTTATTTCAACGTATAAAAGGAAAGATATGAAAAGAATTTCGTTTC
>CAMAYW010000170.1 GCA_945862475.1 Bacteriovorax stolpii | reverse complement strand
TGATGAGCTTCATCTACCACCAGTAAATCCCACTTAGAATCCATCGCCTGCTCAAGAAGCCAATCCTCTTTCATAAGAAACTTTAAGGAAGCGACAAAGAGCTGACCATCTTCAAAAGGTCTGTCCCCTCGCTCTAATTTTGAATCATGATTAATCGTCTGAAAACTTAACTGAAACTTTCGAAGCATTTCAACAAACCACTGATATACCAACGAGTCTGGAACAAGAATGAGACATCTTTCAACTCTCCCTGTAAGGATAAGATGATGAAGAATGAGCCCGGCCTCAATCGTTTTCCCAAGCCCCACCTCATCAGCGAGTAAAACTCTGGGCCTTGATCTTTTCACGACCTCATTGGCCACAAACATCTGATGCGGAATAATATTGAGCCTTGGCCCAACAAATCCTTTGACTGGAGAAATAAAAAGCTTTCTCTGATTTAAAAGAACATCATAACGAAGTTTAAAAATCTCATTAGAGTCCACGTTACCAGCAAAAAGCCTCTCTTCCGGTTTTGAAAATGAGAGAGTATCTGATAACTGAGATTCAATAAGAGTTTTACCTTCACCGTGATAGGTAACAATCCCGTTTGACTCCATTAATGATTGAACAATAAATGAATGTCCATCCTGAGATTTTACTTCATCGCCTTCAATAAACTTAATTCTTCTCAAAGGAGCTGTGTTGCTTCCATATTTTCGATCTACTTTGGCGGCAGGAAAAAAACAGGTTATTGTTTTAGCTTCTACTTCAATAATAACTCCGAGACCAAGCTCAGGCTCAGATTCTGATATCCAGCGTTGTCCCATGATGAACTGCTTCATCTATCCTCCGTCTTTGGGTGACAAAATACCACGATTGGACCAAGATATTACCAAATGACGGAAAGGGGTTAAAGCGTATGATGAAAAAAACTTTAAGACTTATGATGATATTTTTACTGTTCTTGAGTTTTAAAGCTTTTTCTGGGACTTTAAACACCGGGCCGTGGCGATTTGAACTAAAAACGACCCATTCAGTAATCCCCTTTATCCTAGAGTTTTCTAAAAACAAGAATAAATATGAGGCTTCTCTACAAAACGGTAAGGAAATCATTCCTTTAAAAGACATTCAGGTAAATGGAAATCAAATCAGTATTCCCATTCAAACGTATGAAATGTCTCTTGAATTAGAGCTTCTAAAGGATGGACTTCTTTCTGGAGCACTGGTTCGTCACAATAAAAACCCAAAAGTAAAAACTCCTGTGTCTGGGAATTTCGGTATTTCTGAGCGTTTTGCAGAAAAAAAGCAAAAATCAGAGATTAATCTATCGGGCCGATGGGCCATCTCAATGCTGGATGAACAAGAACAATCTGGGACAGGTGTCCTATTGTTTGAACAAAAAGGTGACCTCATTCATGGCAGTATTCTGACTCCAACGGGTGATTACAGATATTTTGAAGGTTATGTCTCAGGGAATGAATTTGAAGCAGCTAGCTTTGATGGTGTTTATAATTATTTACTAAAAGGAAAAGTAAAAGACGGAAAACTTTCTGCCCAAATTCTTTCAAGTTACAAAACAATCATTGAAGGAAAGAAAGATGAAACAGCAGAACTTCCCGATGCGTATAAGCAAACTCAACTTGATCGCTTGAGCTTTAGTTTCCCTGATCTCCAAGGAAAATTCATTCAATTGGAATCTCCTCAATTCAAAAATAAACCGATCATCGTACAATTCTTTGGCTCTTGGTGCCCGAATTGTCTTGATGAAATGAATTATCTCATCCCTTGGTACAAAACGAGGAAGCAAAAAAAGATCGAAATCATTGCCCTCGCGTTCGAACGCAGTAACACAAAGGAAGAAGCAAAAAAGCAACTCCTTAAAACGAAGAAAAAATATCAAATTCCCTACACCCTTCTCATTGCGGGTTCAACAAGTGATGATAAACCCAAAGATAAGATTCCGGGACTGAAGAATTTTATTTCCTTCCCAACGACTCTTTTTCTCAATAAAAATCATGAAATCATAAAAATTCATGCTGGTTTTACTGGTCCAAGTACAGGCGTATTTTTCGAACGTTGGAAAAAGGAATTTAACCAAACGGTTGAAGAGATGGTGAAGTGATGCTTAAAACTGTAGGCCTTCTTTTCTTATCAAATCTCTTCATGACCTATGCTTGGTATGGACATTTAAAAACACTTGGAACGAAACCCTTTTGGATAGCGATCCTTGCAAGTTGGGGAATCGCTTTTTTTGAGTATTGTTTTCAAGTTCCGGCCAACAGAATAGGATACCAGTATTTTTCACTCGCTCAGTTAAAAATCATTCAAGAAGTGATTACGATGCTGGTCTTTTCTCTTTTTGCGATTTTTTTTATGAAAGAAGAATTAAATAAGAACTTTCTCTATGCCTCATTCTGTTTAATTGGAGCTGTCTATTTTATCTTTAGGAAATGACATTATCTTGGATAAGTTCTACTCATAACAGGAAGCTCACGAATACAAGAAGAATTGAAAGTGTAATCTCGAATGATTCGACCAACAAAATCCATCATCCTACCGTTGTGACAAAATAAACCTCGATACATTCCCGCTTGATAGATTGCTTCTCGGCAACTTGATTTAAAAGTCATAAAAGCAATTGTACCGCGATAGATTTGATTCATATCCCCGTTACTGCAATAAAGACCCACTCGAGAGGTGCGTAAATCTGCTAATCCATCCTGACAATCCGATCTAAAAGTAAACAAATGAACATATGTACCATCTTCACGGATAAGCTTTTCGTTATCACAAAATTTTCCCATATTCATTCGCGCTTCACTTAAAGCTCGGGGACAATCAGAAGCAAAATTAAATCGATAAAGAGTTGTCCCACGATTCGAAATCAAATAATTATTTTGGCAAGAGACAGGATAGATTCTTCCCGGCATCCATTGAGCAAATGCAGTCAGAGAAAAGAAAAATACTCCAATAGTAAAAACGCCTTTCATCTTAATCCTCTTGTTTGGAATCATCATCAATAACCGAATCGTCATCCGAGTTACCGTAGTCATTATCATCGGCCTTCAAACTCTCATTGTCATCTGTTGGATTTGGCGACTCTGAAGTTTCTTTGCCTGGAGTTGGTAATAAACCTTGCGGTTCAATCTCTTCAGTATAAGCACTTGCTGCTCCGTGACCATAAACCAATTCTCCGCCAAGATGCCCAGTTCGGTAGGCCAGAAAACAAGAAACGAGACCAATCCCAGCAATTCCGAGCTTAATGGCAAAACCAATATCTTTTCGGATAAAAAACACAGCTATCGATAAAACAAGAACTAATACTGTTGAGCCCACAAATATTTCTGCAGCTTCTTCATGTTCATGAATGAGTTTCTTTCCAACAATCTTTTCAACTTTATCCTCTTCCGCTTCACCACTCTCAAGAGCGACATAACCACTAACAACAACTGCCAATTGTAAACCGATGATAATGAGCCAAGTCTGGGGCTGCATCTTATTCATCTTAATCATAAGTGCAAATACGATAATAAGAACCGGCATGATAAATGTAAGGGCCAGCGGAAAATGAACGACAATTGGATGAAAGGGAAGCTGCATAAAACCTCAACTTTAAAATTTGAGTTAAACTATATCGATCCTATCTGCGGTTTCCAAGATGATTTTAAGCAACTCAGAAATATGACTTCGCTCAGTGTTATGATTTGGAAACACTAACCTAAAGAAAATCGTACCATCTGATTTTTCAGCATAGTTCACCATCGCCTTACCGGATTTCAATAACTCCTTACGTACTCTTAACGTAAACTGACTTGCTCCCTCTCGAGAATTCCTTGGCAAAACCTGGAAACAAAGATTTAAGTAATTTGAATGAATTATTTTAAAGCGAGGATTCAATTTTATTTCTTGTGTTGCAAATGCTGCAAGATCAAATAAATGATCTGTTCTTTTAATGAGACCATCTGTTCCGTAGGCCCGCCATAGGAGCCAAAACTTTAAAACATCTGCTCTTCTTCCGCATTGAAGAGAGTACGTTCCAGTATCCCAATCTGAATTATCATATTCATGAAAGAGATACTCTGTTCCACCGCCTCGGTTGGTATTTCTTAAAATCCCTGCGTGTTTGGTTAGAAAAAATGAAGTCACAAGGGGTGTACCCATGGTTTTATGAGCATCAAAGGCCACAGAATCCGCGAGCTGAATTCCTTTTAATAAATCCTTTTGAGAGGAGAACAAAGCTCCTCCACCCCAAGCCGCGTCGACGTGAAGCCACACATTGAATTTGTCACAAATTTTTGCGATTTTAAAAATAGGATCAAAAGCACCCATGACAGTGGTTCCAAAAGTGGCACCGACCATAATAGGAACAAATCCTTCTTTCAAATCGGCAGAGATGATGCGCTCAAGCTCTTCCGGAATCATCTCCCCTTTCTCATTCGCCGGAACTTGAACTAAGTTTTGAGTTCCAATACCTGTAATGTTGGCCGCCTTATCAAATGAATAATGAGACTCTGAAGATACATAAATTCGAAACCTGTTATGGCCAAAACCAGTGAGGCGAATACTTGGGCTGTACTCCGTTCGAGCGCAAAGCATCGCAAGAAGATTTGAATTACTTCCACCAGTCACCATAATGCCTTCGCCGCGATCAAATCCCATTAAGTTTAATAATTCATTAACGACGCGCTTCTCAATAATGGTTAGAACCGGAGCAATCTCAAAAGTCGCCATGGTTGGGTTAAGGAGAGCACTCACAATTTCTCCCGCCCATGCGGCCTCATTAAACCCACCAAAAAGCTGATTCAAGAACAAGGGGTGAGTTGTATTAATTGAATGCTCTAAAATGATTTTAAGATCATTTAAAAGTGTTTCCTGATCGCATCCAGATTTTGAGAGCGGAGAAATGATTTCTTTGAGTTTTTCTGGAGTCGAAATCTTCACTACAGAATTTGTTTTTGCACTCTGTTGAATGTAATCAGAAAGTGTCAAAAAAACGTCATTTAAAAACTCATTTTTTGTTTGAAGCATATATCTACCTATTATTGTGATGAAGGTTTATCAGAACCTTACACTCTCTCGCAATCGTGAAAGCAAATGTTAGACAATACAAGCCCTTATCAGTCACCTACCTATTGGCAATCAAAAGAGAAAAGTTTTTAATTTCACTTACCAACACACAAACCCGGCCCACACAGCCGACCTGTAAGAAGGAGAACTAAGGATGTCAGTTCGACTAAACAGTCATTTGTCAGATAAGCAACTTAATGAGCTTAGAGACAGACTCATGAGCGAAGCAGAGCGTATTAGAACAAATTTCCAACTTAAGAAGCACGAGTATGAACACAACTCTATCACTGGTGCTAAAGACGAAGTGGATTCAGCTAACGATAATATTCTTCTAGCTGCTGATATGCGTTTTTCTAACCGCGAAAGCCTCTACTATAAAAAGATTATGAAAACCTTAAGTAAGGTGGAATCAGATCAATATGGTATGTGTGATGAATGCGGAGATCCGATCACTTACTCAAGACTTATCGCGAGACCAACTTCTGAAATGTGTATTCTTTGTAAAGAAGAGTCGGAAAGAGAAGAGAATCAGAATTTCTATGAGCGTCGTTCAAAATCACTTGGACGCGAAATGAGTGTTTCCGGAAATTAATCAATGATCGAATACGTCGTCGAGCATAATCCTGACGACAGAGTTTTGAAGAAAGCCTCCCAGATTGTAAATGACGGGGGGCTTCTTTGTTTTCCAACGGAAACAAACTGGGTCGTTGTCTGTAACCCATTCAATAAAGCTGCTGTCGAAAAACTTTATCACCTAAGACATATTGATAATTCAAAGCACCTTACTGTTTTGTGCTCACACTTCTCCGATGCGATGGAGATTGCTTTTATT
>CAMAYW010000169.1 GCA_945862475.1 Bacteriovorax stolpii | reverse complement strand
ATCGGACTTGAACACCGCCTAGCGAAGGATGTTCTAAAAAAATTAAAATCTTATAAGATCAAATCTCATGAACTTATTCTCACAGCGACGCATACCCATGGAGGACCTGGAACCTTAAGTAAGAAAGTTCCGCTCCAAATGATTGCAGTTGATCTTTATCGAGAAAAAAATTACCGCTATATTTTAAATCAAATTGTCGCTTCCATAAAATCTGCGCTTGATCACATGGCCCCAGCTGACGTTTTTAAGACGAAAGCGGCGATCAATGGCATTCAAAAAAATAAATGGAGAAAAATCGAAAAATTCGATAACACAGCTGGCTTTATCGTTGCTCGCTCTCGCTCTACTGGTCAATGGCTTGGAGGAGTGGTGAATTTTTCTGTTCATGGTGGATCGATGCCTGTGGGGCTCATGCTCTATAGTTCTGATCTAAATGGTGCGATTGAGCATGAACTCGAGAATCATTTTGCTTTAAAAAATTCCTTTATGGGCGATGATCCAGTCTTTCTTTTTTTGAATGGGGCAGAAGGGGACGTGGGTGCCGTAGGTGGAAGATCGGTTGAAATTATCGATACTTTATCAAAAAAATTTATAAGTGACGCAATCCCTGCTTTCATTGATGAGAACCTTCTCCCATTGGAGCCAGTGATAAAATCAGAAAAGAAAAAGATATTTCTAGGGCTTCCAGCAAGTCCAATAAAGTATTGTGGAGAAGGCTGGGTCGCTAGGCTTCCTAATTGGGTAAGAATTAACTTGTTCCCACTTCTTTCTACTCATTCTTATATTTCTCAAGCTCAGATTGGGGATGTAACACTCCTTACCTGGCCAGGAGAGCCCTCGACTCAGCTAGGTTGGGATCTTCAAAATATGGCGAAAGAATACGGAGTGACCGACCCTTGGGTGGTAGGTCTTGCAAACGATTATGCTGCCTATTTTACCAATAAAGAGGAGTTTAACGAAGGCGCCTATGATTCGTGTTCATCTCTCTATGGACCTATGGGCTCAACCCGAGTGATTAGGGCCCATCAAAAAATTCTCAAATCAAAATCCTTATAATTTTTCAAAGGCTTAGTGAGTTTTTCTCAATTCATTAAGCCTTCCTTAATTTAATTAAAATCGATTTAATCCCATTCTGATCGTTCAGCTAAAGTTTTCGGTTTAAAAACCGAAGAGTAAGTCATGTCGAACGATGATAAAAATTCTGAATCAGAATCAAACGTATGGGCCAGTTACTCTGACTTATTCACGAATGTCGCAATTATCTTCCTTGTCATGTTTGTTTTCGCCCTCATTAAGGCAACTATGTCTCAGGTCAAAAATGTGCAGACGAAAATTCAGCATGAGAATGAACTGAAGGCGAAGATGAGTCAAAAAGAAATCCAGAAGGGGAAAGAAAGGGTCGCAAAAGTTGAGAAAGCGGTTGAAGAAATGCGTGAATATGAAAATATCATCGATAAAAAAGTACAAGAACTCAATACATATGCCAAAAAGCTTCAGTCGAATAAACAAGTCTTAAAAGAAATGATCGAGTCTCAAGCGAAACAAGACTCTATGATGAAGGCTGCTGAAGAAAAATTAATGGCAAAGCAGCTTGAAGTGAAATTAAAAGAACAAGAGCTCGCTGAAAATCAAAAAAGAATCCAGGAACTTAATGATGAGGTTAATCGCATTCATCAAGATTCAGTTTTAAGAGAAGATAATCTTAGACGCTCTATTGCGAGTGAATCTGAAACGGTTGAGTTAACTAAAAAGCAGTTAGAAAAAGTAAAAAAGGAAATGGCGGTCAAAGAGCAAAAAATCCTTGAAGATGTTGCATTAAAACAAAAAGAATTTGAACAACAATTGACGATCAAACAAAAGCAAACTGAAGATGTTGCTATTCAAAAACAAAAACAACTTGAACAACAACTTGCTTTAAAAGAAAAACAGATCCAAGAAGATTTATTAGTTAAGCAAAAAGATCTTGAGGGTCAGATCGCTTCCATGGTTAAAAAACTTTCTGATGCACAAAGTGAATCTCAGAAGATGGAAAATTCTTTGAAGCAAGAAAAAGTCTATAAAGCTGGCCAGGAAAAAGTGGTGAATGATCTCCGTTCTCAACTAGCGGGAATTGAAAATGAACTTATGAAAAATCGAGAAACCGCTGGAAAACTTGCAGGTCAAAAGTCTGAACTCGATTCAAAACTCGCTGACATTGGTAACCAAAGAGATGCTCTAAAAAAGAGTTATGACTCCCTTGAAAAACAATATCAGGGAGCTGCTGCTGATAATAAGTCCCTATCTGAAAAACTGGCTGAACTTGGCTCCAAATCCTCACAAGCTGAGAAATCGGCGAATAAATGGAAAGATCAGTTTGAAAAACAAATGTCCGATTTAGATAAATTAAAAAGTCAGTTGAATGAATCAAATGCAAGATTTCGTCAGCTCGCTGACACGATGACCAAACTAAAAGATTCAGTCAAAAATGGTGTTGCTCTGAAGCTTCAAGATAAATTTAAGGAAAATGGTCTTGATGCGAAAGTTGATCTCAAAACAGGAGAAGTGGTTCTTCTTTCCGGAGAAGGTTTTAATTTCGAAAAGGGAAGTGCCCGTCTCTCTAAAGAAGCAAAACTTATTTTGAAAAAGATTATTCCCATCTATTCTGAGGTTCTTCTGGGAGACAACAAAATTTACTCTCAAATTGATACCATCAATATGGAAGGCCATTCATCTCCAAGTTTTGGTGGTAAATACGTTCCTCCAACGGAGAAAAATCCTGAAGCTTACAGTTTTAACATGAGACTTTCTGCGATGAGAGCGTCTTCGGTTGCAAGCTACCTTATGAGTAAAGAAATAGGGGAATATCCTAACAAAGAAAAAATGAAACTCCTTCTTCAAAGTGTGGGCCTAGCGTATATGAAACCAGTTGCACCAGCTCCGATGGTTAGGGGACCGGCCTCAGTCAAAGTTCAAGATTCAAATGATACTCAGTGTGGTCCGTTTGATTGTTATAAGTCTCAAAGAGTTCAAATTAATTTTTTATTAAAAGATAATATGGAAGAAATTAAAAAGATTATCGACGCCAATGGAGAAATCAGATGATACATTTACTCTTAGAATTTAGTAATAGTTATTTGATTGAATTTATGGCCGTCGTCCTCGGCTTGTGTTTAGTCATTCGATTAATTGCCTTCTATTCAAATAAAAGAAATGATGGTTATTTTTCTACTCTTGTGAGAGAGATAACTGTCTCAATCGAAAAAGATAAAGAAGAGAAGGTTCAAATTAAAGACATAGATCAATATCTTTCTCTTTTTTTGAGTAAAATTTCAGACAAACTTCCCAATCGCTCCCTTCGCTTCAAGAAAAAAGAATCTAATCCATCTGGCAAGAAAATTATGAGTATTGATGGATATCTTTCTGGTCATGAAAATTTTGTGAATATCTTGAGATCTGAAACTGGGATTTTTCACTGTGAAACACCTCCTAACTTTAATGAGATTACCCACAGAATTTTAGGACAAGATTCAAATTGGACAATGATTCTTAAAAAACTTCCTGTTGACGGTGTTTCAAGACTCATTGACATCATGCCAGGACTCTTCGTTGTTTTCGGTGTCTTCGGTACATTCGTAGGTATTAGTATGGCCCTTCCAGAAATTGCGAAGATTGATTTTAATAACATTGATGGTTCCGCTGAAACTCTTCAAGTATTCGTTCGAAACACAGCTTATGCCATGGAAACGTCACTTGCTGGTATCGTTTTTTCGGTCATTATGACTGTTATGAATGCTCTCTTTCCGATTAAGGATATGAGGTCAAGAATTCTTAAGAAAGTTGAAACTTCACTTCAGACTCTTTGGTACCATGTGCATTTTTCTTCTAACCATGAAAATGAACTTTTACAGACCTTGAAGGCCCTGAATGAATCAATCTCGAAACTTCAGTCTCAACAGAAAGGTGGGGCAAAAGGTCCCGGTGAGGATAAGGCAGCTTAATGTCCATTCAAAGTATTATCCGAGGAGCTCCTCTTTTTAAAGATCTCTATGATAGTGAAATCGATAGCATTTTAGAAAAATGCCATGTGATGCAGCTCCAGTCGGGCGAGAAAATCTTCAATGAGGGTGATCCTGGTGAAGATCTCTATCTCGTGCTGAATGGAAAAATAGATATCATGAAGAAAGGCGTTCTTATTGCAAGCCTCGGGAAAGCGGAATTATTTGGTGAAATGATTCTTCTCTACGAAGGAACGAGATCCACTGATGCTTTCGCCGTTCTTCCTTCGGATCTTCTCTTGTTAAATTACCAGTCGATCATAAGTGTTTACGATAAAAACCCTAGAGCAATGAGTATTATGATGCTTAATTTATCTAGGCTTCTAGCTGATCGGTTGAAAAAGTCAAACAGCGAGGTCAGAGACCTAAGACTCACATGTAATGAGCTTATTAGTCAGGTGATGACGAAATAATTTTAAGGATTGTGTTTTTTCCAACAAAGCTGAATCTTGTTCCCAAGTTCCTCAGTTTCCCATGGCTTCAATAAGAAATTACTTACTCCCGCAGAAATCGCACTCATGATTTTCGCTTGCTCATTCTCTGTTGTAAGAATGAGAAAAGGAACATTTTTTAAGTGAGGTTGAGAGCGGACATATTTTAAAAAATCGAGACCTGTCTTACCTGGCATATTCCAGTCTGAGATGATGAAATCAACTGGCTTAGCTGGTTTTGATTCAAGAAAGGCAATCGCATTATCGACGTTTTCATGTTCAGTAACATTTTCGGTAAATCCAAAATCATTCAACTGAGAGCGAACAAGGGTACGAATATTGAAGTAGTCATCTACTATTAAAAAATGTGTATCGGATTTCATAAAAAGTTCCTCTGAATGTGAAAATTATAATACCATAGTCTGTAGGATGCCATATGAAAAAAATTCTTTATCTCGGAAGGATCGACAAGTATATCTCTAGCTTAGAATCTAAGCTTAAGCTTAATAGTAAGTTATTTTTAACATTTCTTTTTGATCCAAGAAATAACCTTAAATTATCCATTGAACAGATTTTGAGGGTTAAACCTGACTTAATTATTTTGGATTATGAGGGAAATTTTCCCTATCTTCGTAAACTCATGCGAACCATCAGATTAAACCCTGAACTTTCCGTGCAGCATTTCATTTGTCTTGCACCTGAGCAGGCAAGAAAAGATATCAATAAACGCGCAAATCTTGGAGACATGACTTATTTTATTAAAACGGTTGAACAAGAAGACATTGTTTACTGTATAAAAAGTCTTTTGGTTCCTGAGGAAGTCACAAATCAGGAAGCGGCAAAAGCCTTTTTTTATGAAAAGCTACAAGTCCAACAATTAATTAGAGTGGCATCAGTTGCGAAAAATCATGTAAAGATTGAAACGAATCGCTCTTGGGCCGATGGATCTCAAATTAAATTTACTTTGCCCTACATGGGGTCAATCTTTAGGACTCCCAAGCACAAAGTTTCATCGAAATCAGCTTCTGATTTCGTGAATCACTTTAAATATTCTTATCGTTTAGATTACATGTATCACATAAATCCATTAAAACCCGAAGACAGAACTCGCTTGTTAGCCGAGTATCGCTATAAGCTTCAGGAATTACCAATAGGTGAATTCGTTTTTGATGCCATTGAGGAAATAGATAAGAAACCTAAGAGTCTTCTTTTAGTTTCTGATAAAAAAGAAAAAGCTTCAAACACGGATGAAGACAGTCCTGCCGCTGCACAGAGGAATCTTGAAATTTGTACTAAAGCTTATTTTTTCAATTGGCTATATGAAGCTGTCAAGGATCAACCATATTACCAAGATACAATTAGCATTTATGATCAAAGATATTCAATTCTTGGAACAGGAACGGCCAAATTAGATCAGATGAATTCGG
>CAMAYW010000168.1 GCA_945862475.1 Bacteriovorax stolpii | reverse complement strand
AACTGTCATAATATAACCTCTCGAAAAAACTAAAGAGGAAAGGTTAATACAGAAGAATGGTTATTGCCTACGGGATAAAGCCTGAGTATAAAGATCCGGAACTGCTCCATAATCATAATTTCAATCACTTAGCATCGATCATGCCTCCCAATTGTTAAGAGTTCGATAAGAAATTCACACCCAGTGGTTTCGAAAACTTTCTCAGGATATAGAAAGGACAAATATCACAACTAATGGAGCCTCTTCATGAAAAGCCTTTTGTTATCGGCACTCTTCGTTTTTATTGTTCTCAATCAAATTGCTTTCGCTGGTGAGAAGGTCGTCAGCTATAACGTTTTCAATAATACTGAAGAGATAAATATCAATGATGAGATACAGGGAATCGTTGATATTGATATTTTAAAAGTTCCAACAAAAATAAAGTACATTGAATCAGATTCGTGTCAGTTTGATGACTCTCCTTCCTGCAATCGTGTCGAGATTCTTGAGGAAGTAAAAGTCATACAAGTGAAGGTTCAATACAAAAATGGCTCTTGGGTGAGTGAGAATGATGATGTCACGAAGTCCCTTGAATTTAATTTTCCTGTCAATAGTGTTTCTCATGAAGATCTACTCATGATTTCAGAAAATTCAAGAGGCTTAGATTTTACGGGTAAAAAAGCGAGAGCAAGAACGAGAATGGCAAATAAACTTTTTGAATTAAATCGTGAGGTTGCACCGAAAATTATTTCAGTCATCGATTATGATAAATCAAAAATATGTGATGCTGAAGACGTTTACTGTGAAGAAGAAATCATTTTAAAGAAAATTAAAATTAACGTTCAGAATATCAAAATCAATTTAAAGAAATAACCTAGCCAACAATTTTAATCAGAGCGTTTATGGCCTTCTCAAAAATTCGAGAACCGCCATAAACGACCTGAAGTTTTTCAATAATTTCTTGTTTCTTTTCATAATTGTATTCAAAATCGTGAAGATGCTCGACGAATTTCTGACTAATAATAAAGATGGCAGAGAGTTGATTAATCCTTGCTCCACTAACTCCATTCGGAAAACCACGCCCATCCGGAAGTTCATGATGCTGTTCAATGATATTAATCGTCTCGAGGGGAACATGCATTCGGTTTGCTTTTAATTTCTCCGCAACTTCTTGAGGATGTCGCCATATATTTTCAGGCAAATCTCCACCCTCTCTTTGCCATTTACGGAGAGCAATAAAATCATTTTTTGAAAGAGTCATATCGCACATAATGGAGGCCAGAGATGCCTTGTATTTCACGAGGTCTGACTTCCAATCAAATTGATCAATGACCAAACTCATGAGGTAATTATTCAAAACAGTAAGCAAATACTCCTCAGCACAATTTTTTCGAAATTCGTTAACAAAAGCAAAAATGGAAGGTGACTCTTTTAGAAGTGACATGGACTTCTCATTGATTGTTTTCAAAAGCTTCATCGACTCAGCATCAACACCAATCTGCCCTATGACATTTTTAATCGTGATCATCGAAGAGCTAAGAGTCTCAACTCTTTTTTCTTGTACTGTATTAGGATCGTAGAAATTTTTTGAAGATAAGGCGCTTGAGACATTTTGAAGAATGAGTTTACAGTCAGATTCCTTGATGAGAACTTCTTGGACGTCTTTTTGCTGAAGCCTTCTTAAAATATCCACAAAGTGATCGGTGGAATAATTAAGTTTCACATTTTTACCACTAACGTGAAGGTGAACCTCAATCCCTGCAAATTTATCTGCAAATTTTATCAAATGGACTATTTCCATTTTTACCAGGACATTAGAGTTCATTGTACTTCTTTGCAATTCCTCTTGAGCGTTCAATTGGATATTTTTCAGCATTTTTTAACATCTTTGATCGCACAACAGTTTCGATATCGATATTGGTCTTACTAACAATTCTCATCAGATAAAGAAATATATCAGCCACCTCGTCCTGAACCTTGCTAAGGAGTTCAGGGTTGTTTTTTACTTCGTTGGACTGCTTCTCCGATAGCCATTGAAAAATCTCTACAAGCTCAGAACATTCAACAGACAAGGCCATCGTTAGATTTTTTAAAGAATGAAATTGATCCCAATCTCTATCTTCTACAAACCTTTCTATGTCATGGTTAAGCTTTTTGAGGTCAATATTATTCATACTAAAAGTATAGCCAAAGAATAGACTAAAGCCTACCCTAGTTTTTAATGCACCCTCGTAACCCTCACAAAGACAAATACGATTTAACTAAGCTCTCTAAGATACTACCGGAGCTTTCTCAGTTTATTTTCATCAATCAATATGGCGATCAAACTATAGACTTTGGAAACTATCTAGCGGTAAGGGCCTTAAATAAGGCGATATTAAAATCAGACTATCAAATTAGTTTTTGGGATATTCCTCATGACTTTCTTTGTCCTCCCATACCTAGTAGGGCCGAGTACATTCATCAGATATCTGACCTTTTTCCTAACAAAGAAGATTTGAGAGTTTTGGATATTGGTGTAGGGGCAAATTGTATCTACCCAATTATCGGTCAGTTTGCTTACAAATGGAGATTTG
This sequence comes from Bacteriovorax stolpii, assembly GCA_945862475.1. Lineage (GTDB taxonomy): Bacteria > Bdellovibrionota > Bacteriovoracia > Bacteriovoracales > Bacteriovoracaceae > Peredibacter. The sequence goes on along the minus strand of CAMAYW010000168.1, from coordinate 3,343 downwards.
TTGGTTCAGACATTAATCAAAAGGCTCTTGAATCAGCTCACCAAATTATTCAACAGAACAAACTTGATAAGAAGATTGAACTAAGACTTCAAACATCTCATGAGCAATTTTTTAAAGATATTATTTTTCCTGACGAATCTTTTGATCTCACGATCTGCAATCCTCCTTTTCATGAAAATCAAGAATCACGAAAACAGGGAACGATAAGGAAATGGAAAAATCTTGGTAAAGGTCAAAGTGGATCGAAACTTAATTTTGGTGGTCAAGATTCAGAACTTTGGTGTCCAGGAGGAGAGAAGAGATTTGTTCTTGGCATGATAAAGGAAAGCCTGACCTATTCTTATCAAGTGAAGTGGTTTTCAAGTCTTGTCGCTAAAAGAGAAAATCTCGATAAAATATTGAAAGAAATAAACAAGCTACCAATAACTTTTAAAATTATTGAGTTTGAACTTGGTAATAAGAAATCTCGTATTCTTGTCTGGAAAACAAAAAATTAGGGAGAATTTAAAAGTTCTTTTTGTATAAGTTCTCTTAAAGGCTCATAACCAAAGACTTGTAGCATTTTACCATTAACAAAAAACGTTGGTGTTCCTCTCACCCCGAGATTCTGCCCATCTGCTATTTCTCGTTCAATCATTTCGTCAATTTTTGGATTAACCATGTCTTTTTTAATTTTTTCTAAATCAACGCCTGTTTCAGGAAGATATTTCCAGACAAGATCAGGACGAGGGTCATGATGACTTCCCCAAATAGGCTGATACTGAAACAAATTTTCCAAAACCTCCCAGTATTTACCTTGCTCTCTTGCCGCTTCAAGGATTCGAATGACAAATCTTGAGTTTCCATGAAATGGAGCATATCTAATAACCAATTGAATGTTTCCTTCATGCTCTTTCAAGATATTTTTAACGAGAGGATAAAATTCTCTGCAACTTTCACATTCAGGGTCTAGGAATTCCACTAAATAGATCTTTGGGTTTTGAGGGCCAATCTTTGGTGAATAATCTGGAACAAATTTTAAGAACTCTTTTTGGGAGAGAGCTTGAAGCTCTTCATTTTGAATATTCTTGTAATACTGAATCCCAGCAAAAAAGAGTCCAAAGAGAGTTGCGATTGAAAGAGAAATGATCACTAATTTATTTTTCAAGATTATATTCCCTGTTGAGAAACACTAATGTCGTTAAGATTAAACTAAAACCGATAAGAGATAATAAAGGAATCGTAATAAAACCAAGCCACTGAAGTTGAACGGTCGTACAAGAAATACCTTGGATACAAGGAGAAGCACTTTCAGGCAAAATTTTGTAATAGAGTAAATTATGATAAATAGCGATCAACCAACCAAACAAGACCAAAGGAGAAGAATATTTTAAAATACCTCTATCTGGGAAAATTAATGCTGTAAAAAGCATAATCACGAGTGGGTACATCAAAATTCTTTGGTACCAACAAAGACTACAAGGAGGCAAACCCATCACGTGACTAAAGAACAAACTGCCAAGAGTTGAGATGGTTGAGAAAACCCAACAAAAAAATATTAAAATCCATTTTTTATCTAACATGACTAGATTTTAGGCCTCAAGCTTCCAGAAAACAAGGAATTGTGATACAAAAAATTGAAATGACAGCAACAAAAAATCCTTTTTATAGCAATACTCTGCAGGAATTGAAGATTTTATTCAATACTCATCAATTGCCGAAATCTGGGCCTGAGCTCTTGTATAACTGGCATCATAAAAAAAAGAATATATCACCATGTCTTACTGATTTAGCAAAGATCAGTATAGAGTTTGTTAACAATCATTTCGATTTCTCACTTCCCCATATAGATTTTGTCCAAGAGTCGAATGATAAAACGGTCAAATTTTTAGTTCAATTAAAAGATGGGTTAAAGGTAGAAGCCGTTTTAATACCATTTAATGGTAAATATACCATTTGCTTATCATCACAAGTTGGCTGTGCCATGAATTGCAGTTTTTGTTTTACGGGGACTCAAGGGCTAAAAAGAAATCTCGGTACGGATGAAATCGTAGGTCAATTTATTTTAGCACAGCGTTGGTTAACCGAGCACAGACCGCAAGATGACAAAATTTTAAATATCGTGTTTATGGGTCAGGGCGAGCCCCTTCATAATTTTGATGCGGTCAAAAAGGCTTGCGATATCTTTTTAATTAGACATGGGATTGGTATTGCTCCACACAAAATTACCATCTCGACAGCTGGATACTTGCCTGGGCTCGAGCGCTGGAAGGGAGAAATGCCAAATATTAATATTGCGGTCTCTCTTCATTCGGTCATTAAGGAAAAAAGAGATGTGCTCATTCCAATTAATCAACGCTATCCCATTGAAGATGTCGTCGCTTTCGCAGAAAAAATACCTCAAGGCCGAACTAGATTTGTAACCTATGAATATCTTCTTATAAAAGATTTTAATGATTCGATTGATGATGCCCACGCAACAGGAATATTTTTAAAAGATAAAAATGCTTACATCAGTTTAATTCCTTTTAATCCTTTTCCTGGCTCAAAGTATCTTCGTCCCTCTTGGGATGAAGTAGAAAAATTTAAAAAAATTCTTGATGATTATCAAATTCCCACTATCGTGAGAAAAACCAAGGGTGATGAAATTCTTGCAGCGTGCGGCCAATTAAATACAAAATTAATAAAAGGTCCTTAGATATTTATGCGCGTCTTAATTTCCGGGTTTGAAGCATTTGATGGAAGAAGTATCAATCCCACCCAAAAATTAATCGAAGCGATTCAAAGTCAAGAAGTCGATCATCCAGAAGAAATTGAACTTAAAGGAATTCTCTTACCTGTCCGTTTTCTAGACAGCTATGATATCTTAAAAAAACAAGTTGATCATTTTAATCCCGATGTCATCCTTTCCTTTGGACTTGCAGCTGGTAGAGCCTCTATTGAATTAGAGGAGGTTGCTTTAAATTTAATAAACTCTACGATTCCAGACAATGATGGCGTCATTATTGAAAATGCTCCTATTACAATAAATGGAGCAGCATCTTATGCATCAACTTTGCCACTGCAGGGAATTGAAGGAAAACTAAAAGAACATGGATTACCTGCCAAGATATCTAATTCTGCGGGTACATTTGTTTGTAATTACCTTTTTTATAAAATGATGGAAGATAATCAAACGACTCAAAGACTTTGCGGTTTTATTCATGTTCCTTTATTAACAGAACAAGTAGAGCACAACTCTCCGTCAATTGAATTTCATGAGTTAAAAAAAGGAGTCACCGTTATCCTGAATTATATTACTTATTGATGTTACGAAGCTTTCTTTTTCAACTTTTCATAGGCTTTATTGATCTCTTTCGTATTT
>CAMAYW010000167.1 GCA_945862475.1 Bacteriovorax stolpii | reverse complement strand
AAACCAAGTGGATTTGTTTTTGGTGCTGATGTGACTGAATTTTTAGATCACTTCAAAAAAAATGAAGATGAAATGAAATCTTGGATCGCCGGAATTAATAAAGTTTTCTCTGGTTATGAGGATCTTCCCTTCCCTAAAGTTGCTCTTGTAAATGGCTTTGCCTTGGGTGGTGGATGTGAGATCGCTCTTACGATGGATTACCGTTTGGCGACTCCAAAGCGGCGATTGGACTTCCTGAAACGAAGCTCGGTATTATTCCTGGTTGGGGTGGAACTGTTAGACTCCCTCGTCTTATTGGAGCTGATCACGCTATTGAATGGATCACGGGTGCTAAACACTATAAAGCAGATGAGGCGATTAAGTTTGGGGCCATCGATGGAATCATTGAGGACGCAAAACTCGAGGAAGCTGGACTTAAGCTTTTAGAGAAATGTATTAAGGGCGAACTCGACTGGAAAGCTCGAGTTGAGCAAAAAAAATCTCCACTTAAATTAGATAAAATTGAATCCGCCATGAGTTTTGATGGATCAAAAGCTTTTGTTGCTGCGATAGCGGGTCCTAATTACCCAGCTCCTGTGAAGGCCGTGGAAACAATGCAGAAGGCAGCAAGACTTAACCGTGATGAGGCGATCGCTATTGAAGGTGAAACATTTACTTATTGTGCTAAAACGAAAACAGCCGAATGCCTCGTACAAGTTTTCTTAGGTGATCAGTATCTAAAAAAAGTTTCTAAAACTGTTACAAAAAATGCGAAACCAACTAAGTACGCTTCCGTTCTAGGTGCTGGGATTATGGGTGGTGGTATTGCTTATCAGTCAGCATCAATGGGTGTTCCGGTTCTCATGAAAGATATCAAAACTGAGCAGCTTGATCTTGGTATGAATGAGGCTTCTAAGCTATTAAACAAAGAAGTTGAAAGAAAAAAAATGACGACCGAAAAGATGGCAAAAGTGATTTCACAAATCACACCGACTCTTTCATACTCTGATTTTTCAAATACTCAATTCGTAGTTGAAGCTGTTGTGGAAAACGAAAAGATAAAGAAATCAGTTCTCGCTGAAGTTGAAAAATCAACTTCTCCAGAGACAGTTCTCGCTTCTAATACTTCGACTATTTCCATCACAAGACTCGCCGAAGGTCTATCTCGTCCGGAAAAATTTTGTGGGATGCACTTTTTTAATCCAGTTCACAGGATGCCTCTAGTAGAAATTATTAGAGGGGCAAAAACTTCAGAAGAAACAATTGCTCAAGCAGTAAATTACGCCAACCAAATGGGAAAAACTCCTATCGTTGTTAACGACTGCGCGGGCTTTCTTGTGAATAGAATTCTCTTTCCATACTTTAAAGGCTTTGTTCACCTTATTGAAGATGGCGTTGATTTCCAAAGAATTGATAAAGTCATGGAAAAATTCGGCTGGCCCATGGGTCCAGCTTATCTTTTAGACGTTGTTGGAATCGATACAGGTGTTCATGCGGCGAAAATTATGGCCGATGCTTTCCCTGATCGCATGTCATATTTAACTAAGACTATTCTAGATGTCATGTATGAGAATAAGCGCTTTGGTCAAAAAAATGGACTTGGCTTTTTTGAATATGAAGTTGATAAAAAAGGAAAGCCTGTTAAAAAAGTTAATCCTTCGGTTTATGAACTCATTAAGCCAGTTGTAAAAAATGAAATCACCGTTACTGATGAAGACATCATCATGAGAATGATGATTCCAATGATCACAGAAGCTTCTCGCTGCCTTGAAGATAAAATTGTTGCCACTCCAGTGGAAGTTGATATGGGTCTTCTATTGGGACTTGGCTTTCCTCCCTTTAGAGCTGGTGCTTTAAAATATGCTGATTCCATTGGTATGAAAAACCTAGAAGAAATTTCTAAAAAGTTTCATTCAATTGGCCACATGTATGAGTTTACTCCATTCATGAAAGGCATGGCAGCTGAGAACAAAACTTATTATTAAGAGGTAAATATGAAAAATGCAGTTATTGTCGATGCAGTGAGAACTCCGATGGCCAGATCCAAGGCCGGAAACTTTCGTAACATTCGTGCAGAAGAACTTTCAGCACACTTAATGAGAGAAATCTTAAAACGTAATCCAAAACTTAACTCTGGTGAGATCGAAGACATTATTTGGGGCTGTGTCCAACAAACGCTTGAGCAGTGCTATAACATTGGAAGAAACGCTCAACTCTTAACAGATATTCCAAAAACAGTTTCTGCTCAAACCGTGAATCGTCTTTGTGGCTCATCCATGACAGCTATCCATATGGCAGTCCAAGGAATTTGGTCTGGCCAAGGTGACTTCTATCTCTGTGGCGGTGTGGAGCACATGGGACATGTTCCTATGACTCATGGAGTGGATTTCAATCCGGCTCTTAATAAAACCACTTCCAAGGGTGCGGGCTCGATGGGTCTCACTGCTGAACTTCTCGGCCGCATGCATGGAGTGACTCGTCTTCAGCAAGATGAATTCGCAGCTGCTTCCCATAGAAAAGCTTATGAAGCGACACTTAAAGGTCGCTTTAAAGACGAACTCATTCCTACTCCAGGCCATGATGATATAGGGATTCCGTCGATGATTTCAGTTGATGAAGTTGTTCGACCTGAAACAACGGTTGAAACTCTCTCAAAGCTTCCAGCTGTTTTTGATCCCAAAAATGGAACAGTGACTGCCGGAAACTCCTCTGCTCTTTCTGATGGAGCTTCTTGCATGATTGTGATGAGTGAGGATAAAGCAAAGGCTTTAGGACTAAAACCTATTGCAAGAATTCTCTCCATTGCTTCGACTGGTTGTGAGCCATCGATTATGGGCTATGGCCCAGTTGCCTCATCTAGAAGAGCTTTAGAGCGAGCAGGCCTTAAGATGGATCAGATGGACATTGTGGAAGTGAATGAAGCTTTTGCGGCCCAATCTATTCCTGTTTTAAAAGATCTTGGACTTTTAGAAGTTGCCGATAAAAAAGTGAATTTAAACGGTGGTGCAATTGCGCTAGGACATCCATTGGGATGTTCTGGGGCACGAATCACTGGGACACTTGCTCACCAACTTCGTCAAAATAACAAAAAATATGGTCTTGCGACTATGTGTATTGGTCTAGGCCAAGGTGTGGCTACCGTTATTGAAAATTTGAATTAATTTCTTTCTTGGTCGAAAAGGTACCGCATACCTTTTCGACCATTTTTAAAGCTCGCAAGTCTTTCTTAAAATGAGTCTATTCTTTCCTACAAAATAGAGCTGCCTGATTTCTAAAACTTTATTATCTAAATATCCTTTCCAAACCCAATGCCCAGCTAAACCTTCTCCTTCAATTTGATTTTCAAATTCATTAGATTCCTCTGGAGAAAGAATGAGTAACTTATTACCTCGAAATTCGAAACGATGTATCTCCCCTTTTGAGACGTTAATTGCACACTTCAATTTTTTTCCAACCACGATCGCATTTTTTTCAGCAAGGAATGTTATCTCCTCGCCTTGAATATTTATGGGTACGTCCAAAACTGTTTCTAACATTTCAATTCCTGCGTTTTCATTACCTTGAATCGGATCACAACGATTCGTATCCAAATTAACGAAACATGACCTTTCGTTATTTTCAGTTTTAAAAGCACTTTGATTTTTACCACAAGAAGAAAAAGACAAAGTGATGACTATCAATAGAAAAAATCTCACGGCATCTCCTCGATAAGTTGACGACGCATGAAAATAGATCCACTAGAACCATTGAGAAACTGAGGATTTTCTAAAGATTTAATGGACAGATTAAACAAATCCGTGTTCTATATACCAAACAAAACAGCCCTGACTCAAACACGGTAATTAAATTATGAAAATTATTGGATTTATTCTTTTAACCTTCAGTCTAAATAGTTTTGCACAAATGACGCTCGATTCAATACAAGTGGTTGAGGAAAAAGAAGGATCTTTTTCTGGATATTGGGAAGAAAACAAGGGCACCCAAATATTTTCAGGGAAAAAAAATACCATCACTGATTTAAAAGAAATCCCGAAACTTCAAACAAATAACTATCGACAAGCAACTTCTCAAACTCCAGGTCTTCTTATTTCTGAAATTCCTAATGAGTCCCTAGCTGCGATCACCTATCGAGGCTTGGGAGATCCCCACGAGTCATATAATGTGCTACTTCTTCAAGATGGTCTGCCTGTTGCTTCAGATATGTATGGATACCCTGCCCATTATTATTCACCTGCTTTACCTATGATGGATAAGTTTCAATTTATTCGTGGAGGCGCTGGGCTTATTTATGGACCTCAGCCTGGAGGAGTTGTTAATTATATTTCTACCCCATTAAGAAAAAATCAAAACAAAGCTTCAAAACTAAGTTTAACTGGTGGTTCCTACAATCTATTGGCAACGAATAATTCAGTTTACGGATCAAAAGGTGATCACTCCTATGGGATTGAATATTATCGCCGTCAGGGTGATGGACCACAAACTGTTAACTCCAATTTTTTTGCTGATTACATCCAAATTCGAGATCATATTTTTAAAAATAAAAACACTTTTAAAATTTCCTTCAATGGTTATAACTCTGATCATGGAGAGACAGGTGGTTTTGCTAAAACAGCTGGTGCTAACACTAACGTTTTTGGTGATCATTTAGGAAGGGCTTCAAAAAGACATGATCGATTAAAAGTTCATAGAGCTCAACTCTCTTTAGGATTAGAGCATCGACTCGATGAAGCCCAAACTCTTGAAGCAACAGTCTGGGGTAATGCCTATAATCGCTACTCCAAAAGACAGGACAAGGGAACCGCGCCTACTTTCGGTGGAATCTATAATGCAGCAACAAACGTCATTACTGATCAAAGATATTTTGGATACAACGGCCAAATCAGGTACCTAAAAAATTATTCTGCTTTCAATGAAAATCACACCTTTTCTGCCGGGTACTTATACTACAACCTCATATCTCCCTTTGTTCAAGAGAATGGAGTTAAAGCTGACGCCAATCACGGGACAGTCACTCGGAGAACAGATAGAGAAACTCATACTCACTCATATTTCATGGAGAACAGGTTTTCTTTTGGAAACTTTATGATGACTCCAGGTGTTCGTATTGAAAACATTCATCAATCGATAGATGAAAGAAAAGGTGGAGCACTAAGAGAAAAAGACAATACTGACAACGTTCCTCTTCTTGGTCTTGGGATGTCATATCATATTAACGATGAGTCTCAAATCTATGCAAATATCTCTGAAGCTTATAAGGCTCTCAGTTGGGCAGATGCGATTCCATCTAGTGCTGTCGAAACTGTTGCAAGTGACATTAAGGCGGCAAAAACGCTAAATTCTGAAATTGGCTTTAGAGGACAAACAGATAAATTAAACTGGGATCTATCGGCTTTTTTCATTCGCTATGAAAACAAAATTGCAAAGGTAGGAACAGTTTATCAAAATTCTGGTGCCGGAACACATAAAGGAATTGATGCGGCTTCAGAACTAAAACTTTCTCAAATTTTCTCAAAATTAAAACCTATAGGTAGCTTTAACTTTTATGCTAACATCAGCCTTTTGGATGCCAAATATACCAGAGGCAATTTAAAGAATAAAATTCCACAATATGCTCCCAATACAATGACACGAGTTGGCCTCATTTATTCTAAAGAAAATCAATTAAAAGTTGCACTCATGGGTGTCATCATGGGGAGACACTTTGCTGATGATAATAATGGGAATGGAACAATCGGCACCAATAATCCAAATGACTTCGAAATACCGTCCTACACGGTCGTAGATTTAACCTCTGATTGGAATATTAATAAAGACTGGATTCTCTCTGCTGGGATTAATAATCTTTTTGATAAGCAGTACTATTCTCGAATTCGCTCAGACGGTGTTATCTGGGCCCTAGATAGAAACTACTACGCCGGTCTCACTTATAAATTCTAGTCGAAAAGGTATACGCTACCTTTT
>CAMAYW010000166.1 GCA_945862475.1 Bacteriovorax stolpii | reverse complement strand
TAGCCTCGAATGTGGACTCTGAAACCCTGAAAAGGTTTATATTTTGCTTGATAGAGGTTCACAAATTCTTTTTCATTCATAAGATCCATCGCTGAATTTTTTAACGCCTGATCTTTAAAAAGCTTTTCATGCTTTTGATACATGGCCTCTACTCGTTCAAGATAGCCTGGAGTCATCTTCGTTACGAACCTTGTATTAAGATCAGTAGAATCAAAATCTGGTCCCGCTAGTTCTGCTTTCGTTTCAAAAGCGATGGATGAAAACGAAGCATTTGACGTTTTAATTTCATTTAAAACTTTACCTGCAAAGAGGGCCCTTTCACTTGCGAGCGATAAATTTCTTTCATCACTCTTGGGATCGATCACTTTTTTTCCACCAATGATAGTATGAAAAGGAGTCTTAGAAGAACTCGCTGTAACAGAAATATCTGTCACAACCATTTCAGGATTCGATTTTACAAATTGGATAATCTTCATTTTCACTGGTTCAATTTGATCCGCACCCACGGTGCTTCTGCCCTCGTCAAAACTAGTCGGAATAAATTCACTGTAAAGAGTAACCTTTTCTTCAACACATTCTTTAATCGGTTTTTTTTCTGGAACATAATCTGGATAAAGTCCCACGTAGTATGAACCCGGTTCATCAATTTCTAGAGCGTACTGATGAACAACTCCGCTTTGAACGGAATTACAAATATGAAGGTTCACTCTATCTTTTCGAAGAATTAGATTAAATAGATCCATGGTCGTATCATTTTTTAATTTCACGAGCCATTTTCTATACGTACCTGCACCTGGTAGTCCGTAATTTGAGTTATGAACTCCTTGCAGTAACGATTTACGATATTTCAGTTCAACTTCACAGTCTTGACTGAAGCCTTTCTCCATAGGAGGAACACTCTGATACCCTTTACATCCAGGAATATCAGCGCGAAAAGTTTGATAGTAATAAATCGATAATCCTAAAAGGCGTGCACGGCAATCGTTCCCAGGCTTTTGACAAGATGGATCTTTGGAAAGATCGAGAAGATCTTTTTGCAAACCATTTTTGACTTTGGGATTTTCATCAAAGGCCTGGTAATATTGATCCTCAACGATTTTCAATGAGAGGGCGACGATTTTTTTCATCTCTTTGGGAGAGATGGGCTCCTGCTCTTCCTTTAAATCAGAGCATCCACGATAAAGACGATCTTTGTAGTAACTTATGGCCTCTCTTTTATTTTCACTCGTAAAGAACTCCTGTTGAGCGGAGGCCACAAGAGAATAAAGCATAAGGAAGATGGCGAAAGTTCTCATAAAAAAGTCCTCATAATGAGGGCTTATCGGATTTTTGATGCTCCCCCTAAACATATTTTAACTACATGTAATTACAGTGATTTTCACTTGACTTTGCAGCTAAACAAATTATACCCTAGTGTATTCAAAATTGAGGGATAGATATGTCACAGCTAGAAAATCTTTTAAAAGAAAGAGTTCTTATTCTCGATGGTGCGATGGGGACCATGATCCAAAAATATAAACTAGAGGATCACGATTATCGCGGAGAACGCTTCAAAGATTGGAAGCATCCTCTGAAAGGGAATAATGATTTATTAGTTCTCACTAAACCAAACGTGATTGAAGAAATTCACAAAAAATATCTTGAAAGTGGTGCTGACATTATTGAAACTAACACCTTTAGTTGCACGCGAATTTCCATGGCCGACTATCACATGGAAGATCTTGTTCCAGAACTCAATCTTGAAGCCGCAAAAATCGCGCGCCGTTGTGCTGATGAATTCACGAAGAAAAATCCCCATAAACCTCGGTTTGTCGCTGGCTCGATTGGGCCCACAACTAAAACAGCATCCCTCTCACCAGATGTAAATAACCCAGGATTTCGCGCCGTTGATTTTGATCAACTTGTTGCTAATTACTATGAACAGACAAAATACCTCGTGGAAGGTGGAGTCGATATTCTACTCGTAGAAACGGTTTTTGATACCTTAAACTGTAAGGCAGCTCTCTTTGCTATTGCTGATTACTTTGAAAAAGAAAACAAAAAGCCCCTTCCCGTCATGGTCTCTGGAACCATTACTGATGCCTCTGGGAGAACACTTTCTGGGCAAACGATTGAAGCCTTTTTATATTCTGTATCTCATTATCCCCTTCTCTCAATTGGAATTAATTGTGCTCTTGGGGCCGAACTCATGAGACCATATATCGAGATTCTATCGAAGGAGTCTCCGTTTCATATTTCCGTTTACCCCAATGCTGGTCTTCCCAATGAATTTGGCCAATATGATGAAACGCCAAACCATATGGCGGGTACTCTTAAAGAATGGTTTAGCAACAAGTGGGTCAATATCGTCGGTGGCTGTTGCGGAACAACTCATGAGCATATTAAAGCAATCGCAGAAGCAGCAAAAGATTCAGCTCCGCGCGCTCTTCCCAAAAATGATCATATTCCTAAGTGGTCAGGCCTTGAGCCACTAAAAATTTTTAGTGGATCGAATTTTATTAATATTGGAGAAAGAACGAACCTCACGGGTTCACTTGCCTTTAAAAAACTTATCGTTGAAAAAAATTACGACGACGCTCTTCGAGTCGCTCGTGAGCAAGTTGAAAATGGTGCCCAAATCATCGACATCAATATGGATGAAGGGATGATTGATTCAGAAGCTGCGATGGTGACGTTCGTGAATCTTGTCGCCAGTGAACCAGATATCGCGAAAGTTCCACTTATGATTGATTCATCCAAGTGGAGTGTCATTGAAGCGGGTTTAAAAAGAATTCAAGGAAAGGCGATCGTGAATTCACTCTCTCTAAAAGAAGGAGAAGGAAAATTCATCGAACAGGCGAAACTTGTAAAAAAATATGGTGCTGCTTGTGTTGTCATGGCCTTCGATGAAAAAGGTCAGGCGGATAATCTAGAGAGAAGAATTGAAATTTGTACTCGTGCCTATAAGATTCTTACTGAAAAAGTAAATTTCGCTCCTGAAGATATTATCTTTGACCCCAATATTTTAACTGTCGCTACCGGCATGGAAGAGCATAACAATTATGCTGTCGACTTTATTGCTGCCACGAAATGGATTAAAGAGAATCTTCCTTTTGCTAAAGTGAGTGGTGGTATTTCAAATCTTTCATTTTCATTTAGAGGAAATAACCTCGTTCGTGAGGCGATGCACTCGGCTTTTCTCTATCATGCCATCAAAGCTGGTCTTGATATGGGAATCGTGAATGCCGGGGCGTTACCCGTTTATTCTGATATCCCGAAGGATCTCCTTGATCACGTGGAAGACGTGATCTTTAATCGCCGTCACGATGCCACTGAGAGAATGATTGAGTTTGCTTCTAAAGTGAAATCCGTTGGAAAAATTGAAAAGAAAGACGATGAATGGAGAAACCTTCCAGTTGAAAAGCGACTAGAGTACGCACTTATTAAGGGGATTGTTGATCATATTGAAGCTGACACTGAAGAAGTGAGAAAAAAAGTCACTCGCCCACTTGAAGTTATTGAAGGGCCCCTCATGTCAGGAATGAATGTGGTGGGAGATCTTTTTGGTGAAGGAAAAATGTTTCTTCCTCAAGTCGTGAAATCTGCACGTGTCATGAAAAAAGCGGTCGCTTATCTTCAACCCTATATTGAAGCTGAAAAATCAGGAAAGACTGTGACTCATGCAGGAAAAATTCTCATGGCCACCGTGAAGGGCGATGTTCATGATATTGGAAAAAATATCGTCGGCGTTGTTCTTGGTTGTAATAACTATGAAGTGATCGATATTGGAGTCATGGTACCGTGTGAAAAGATTCTGGAAGAAGCCAAAAAACAAAATGTCGATATGATTGGGCTCTCTGGTCTTATCACTCCGTCACTAGACGAGATGGTTCATGTCGCAAAAGAAATGGAGCGACTTAAATTTAAAGTGCCTCTTCTTATTGGTGGTGCCACGACCTCTCGCGTTCATACAGCAGTTAAGATTGATCCTCATTACTCTGGATCTATTATCCACGTAGCGGATGCCTCAAGGGCAGTTCCCGTCGTTGAAAAACTTCTGAATGAAAATACCAAAAAGAAGACTCACGATGAGCAAAAAGCAGAATATGAAAAAATGCGTATTGCTCACGCAGCTTCTCAAAAAGAAGAAAAATATCTCACTCTCAGTGAAGCCAGGGCGAATAAAGTAAAAATTGATTGGAACAAATCTGAGATTCGAAAACCAACGAAGCTCGGAGTGACTGTTCTTGAGGATTATCCGATTTCAGAACTCGTTCCCTACATCGATTGGACTCCCTTCTTTATGACGTGGAGACTTCGTGGGGCCTATCCAGCGATTTTTGATGATAAGGAAGTTGGAGTTGAAGCGAAAAAGCTTTTTAATGATGCCCAACAACTCTTAAATGATATTGTGAAAAATAAATCTCTTAAAGCGAAGGCCGTCTTGGGACTGTTCCCGGCCAATGCTATTGGAGATGATATCGAAATCTATGCTATTGATGAGAAAGTTCACGAGTGGAACTGTGACTCTCATGGAAAGCACACGAAAAAAGTTCAGACTGAAAATCCATCCAAAATTGAAGCCACTCTCCATATGCTAAGATCTCAAAGACAAATGGATGAAGCGACTTCTCCGAATCCAAGCCTTTCTGATTTTGTTGCACCTAAAGAATTAGGAAAAACAGATTACGTCGGAGCTTTTTGCGTGACTGCTGGTATTGGATTAGAGGAGTTGTCTAAAAAATTCGAAAAAGATCATGATGATTACAATGCCATCATGGTGAAGGCCCTGGCCGACCGCTTAGCTGAGGCCTTTGCCGAACGCCTTCACGAGAAAGTTCGTAAAGAGTATTGGGGCTATGTCCCAACAGAATCTCTCTCAAGAGAGGATCTTGTGAGAGAAAAGTATCAAGGGATTAGACCTGCTCCTGGGTATGCTGCTTGTCCGGATCATTTAGAAAAGAAAACTCTCTTTAGACTTTTAAATATTGAACAAAATATCGGTGTGACTCTTACTCACTCGATGGCGATGGTTCCTCCTTCGTCCGTCAGCGGATGGTATTTTTCGCATCCTGAAGCGAGATATTTTAACGTTGGAAAAATAGGGAAAGATCAAGTTGAAGATTACGCCAAAAGAAAAGATATAAGCCTTTCTGAGATGGAAAAGTGGCTCTCAGCAAATTTATTTTAAAGGATCGTTATGGCAAAAGTTACTGAACATATTAAGAACTCCAAATCAACACTCTTCTCTTTTGAGATTCTTCCACCTAGTACTGGTGAGAGTATCCAAAAACTTTTTGATAACGTAACTCCTCTCATGGAATTTAAACCTAAATTCATTGATGTGACTTATCACCGAGAAGAGTATGTTTTTAAAAAAATGCCAAATGGACTTCTTGAGCAAAAATCGATCAAAAAGCGCCCCGGAACAGTTTCTATCTGTGCCGCTCTCATGCACAAGTTTCATGTGGATACTGTCCCTCATATCATTTGCGGAGGGTTTACCAAAGAAGAAACAGAGTATGCTCTCATTGATCTTAATTTCCTCGGTATTGATAACGTCCTCGCTCTAAGGGGTGACTGTATTAAAGGGCAAAAGTCTTTTGAATCCACTCAAGGCGGACATCATTTTGCGAGTGAACTTGTGTCTCAAATTCATTCCATGAATAAAGGGGTTTACCTTTCTGACGAACTTCAAAACCCAACTCCCACAAAATTTTGTATCGGAGTTGCTGGTTACCCAGAAAAACATTATGAGGCGCCGAATTTAAAAACGGACCTTAAGTTTTTAAAACAAAAAATTGATAATGGAGCAGACTACATCGTGACTCAGATGTTTTTTGATAATAAAAAGTTTTTTGAATTCGTTGATAAGTGCCGTGCGGAAGGTATTAATGTGCCTATCATCCCAGGTTTAAAACCCATTACTACTAAATCTCAAATTTATAATCTTCCTCGAAATTTCTATATC
>CAMAYW010000165.1 GCA_945862475.1 Bacteriovorax stolpii | reverse complement strand
CTTGCTATTGCTTTAGCTCTCTTTGTAGCTGAACTTCTAGATCCAGGTTTTGGCTTTGTTATGAGCGCTCCTTCAACATTTAGTACGACTGAAGCACCTTCTCTTATTGATGTCATCGTAAATATCTTCCCATCAAATCCAGTTGAAGCCATGGTCAAGGCTGAGATGCTCCAAATTATCGTTTTTGCGATTCTATTTGGTGTTGGAATTACTCTCGCTGGTGAGTCTGGAAAAAGAGTCCTTACAACATTTAATGATCTTAATGAAATCATCATGAAGATGGTGTTACTTTTAGTTGAACTTGCTCCCTATGGAGTCTTCTGCCTTTTGACTAAAGTTTTTGCCTCTCAGGGTTTTTCTGCCATTCTTCCCATGGCAAAATACTTTTTCATCGTTCTCCTTTGCCTTTTTCTTCACGTGATTATTGTTTACGCATCTCTTTTAAAATTTGTTGGTAAGCTAAGTCCTGTGACTTTTTTTAAAAAATATTTCGAAGTTATTGTATTCGCTTTTTCAACAGCAAGCTCTAATGCCACTTTGCCTGTGAATCTAGAAGTCACAGAAAAGAAACTTGGAGTTCACAACTCAGTGGCGTCTTTTACTATTCCATTGGGTGCAACAGTTAACATGGACGGTACTGCAATCATGCAAGGTGTTGCGACTGTTTTCGTTGCTCAGGCCTATGGAATAGAACTTGGTTTTAATGGCTACATGATGACCATTTTAACAGCAACTCTTGCCTCAATTGGCACCGCCGGTGTTCCGGGAGTTGGTCTGGTAATGCTTGCCATGGTTTTTAAACAAGTGGGCCTACCCGTAGAAGGAATTGGACTCATTATTGGTGTAGATAGATTACTCGACATGACAAGAACGGCCGTGAACGTAACTGGAGATGCGGTTGTAAGCTGTATCGTTGCGAAGTCTGAGAATCAATTTGATGAAAAAATATTTAATTCTTAAAGAGATCAAACATGTATAAAAAAGCCTTAACCTCTCTATCAACTTTGTTTTTCATGATGGGTTTCATCACCTGCCTCAATGACATTCTTATCCCCTACCTTAAGCAAGTTTTTGATCTGACCTATGGGCAGGCTGCATTAGTTCAATTTTGTTTTTTTGGTGCTTACGGACTAACCTCTATTCCTGCTAGTAAGTTAATTGATTCTTTTGGCTATCACAAAGGTATGGTGATTGGATTTATTATAACAGCTTTGGGATGCCTTCTTTTTTTTCCCGCTGTTTCCTATAACGTTTATGGACTCTTTTTATTTGCACTTTTTATTCTGGCCTCGGGTATTGTTCTTCTTCAAGTTGCGGCCAATCCTTATGTTTCAGTCATCGGACCAAAAGAGAGTGCCTCCTCTAGACTTACGATGGTCCAAGCCTTTAATTCTTTCGGAACATTCTTAGCTCCATTTTTTGGATCTTATTTTATTCTAAGAAATCTTGATCATACTGATGGAGCTGCCGCAGTCAAAATCCCCTACCTCTTTATTGCTCTTGTTTTAGTTGCGATTGCTTTTATTCTTTCTCGCCTAGAACTACCCATCATAAAATCTGAAGACTCAAAGAGCTCTTCCTCTTGGGCCCAAGTTATAAAAGATCGAAGCCTTCTCCTTGGAATGATCGGGATTTTTTGCTACGTGGGTGCAGAGGTTTCAATTGGAAGTTTTCTTGTAAATTATATTATTGAAATCATTCCAATGCCAGAGACTCAAGCTGCAACTCTCGTTGCTATTTATTGGGGTGGAGCGATGGTTGGAAGATTTTTAGGGATTTTTACTTTGAATAAGTTTTCCCCTGGAAAAGTTCTCACAACTCATTCAATGCTTGCGATTGCCTTTATTCTTCTTTCAATTAATTCTTTTGGCCAATTATCCATTTATAGTCTCATCCTCGTGGGTTTTTGTAACTCCATCATGTTTCCAACAATCTTCACTTTTGGAATTAAAGATTTAAAACAGGGCGAGGAACATAAAGGCTCGGGGCTTTTGGCAACGGCGATTCTTGGAGGAGCACTTATTCCAGTGATCACTGGAGAGATGGCCGATCGAATGGGACTACGACTTGCGTTTCTCTTACCAGTGATTTGCTATGCCTATATCGCTTTTCTAGGAATCAAGAACAGTAAAGTTAAAGAACTTTCCATTCAAACAAATCACTAGTTTTATTTCCTACGATGTCCTCAACCATCACTTCAATAGAGTGTGGGCCTTTAGGCAGGGACATCGTACGCCTAGGATTTTCTTTAGTGAAATTTAGATTAAAGAAAAATTTACGACAATCATAATTTCCGCACGTACCCTCAAGATAAAAATCATTAATGAAATCCTCATCATTTTTCCCGGACGGTAAATGAACAAATTCCCACACAACAATTTCATCATTCCCATCTAATCGATATGAGATTTTGTATGGAGGAAGAAGAAACTTATCATGCAAAGTTAAATCACTCGCCTCTACAAATAGGCTATGTGTCCCTCTGATTTCGTTACCACTCACAGGACGATGATTTTTTGCAAGGCCAATTTTCTTTATCACTGGTGACGTTGTATCAGGGAGAGGCTCCATCATTAAAAATGGATTTGTGTAGAGCCCGTCCTTTGCGACAACAAGTAAATGAAGGTGATGATAAACCTCTCCAAAAGTACTCACTGGCCAGCGCACCACTTTACCAATAAAGGTTCCCGAATTAATTTTGGTGCCCAATTTAAGAGCTTTAAAAATTTCAGGGGGAATCGTTGACCGATCAACATGATGATATTTCCAAACAAATCCTTCATCATCCAAAATGGCAACTTCCCAGTAAAGATTGTTACCAGGAGAATAATTTTCTATATTCACAACTTTGCCCCCTGCGGAGGCATAAATAGGTTGATCAACAACCGAACGAATATCTAATCCATCATGCCAATAAGGGGAGCTTCCATAATTTTGAAAGGACTGCATATTGTGCCCAATCGATAAGAGAGGAAAGGGCCAGGGATGATTTCTTTGAGTCCTAAAAACACCTGTAGCAAAGGAATCAGCCTTTGTTTTTAATTCTCTTTCGTGAGAAAAGGAAAAAGCCTCTGAAATTAAAAGAAAGAGGATGAGAAACTTCATAAAATGACCCCATTTATAAAACCTGATAAGCAAAGATTAGAATGCAAAAATAGTTGGGTTTTGACAAATTTCGCATGCTGATTAGCTGATTAATTTAATAAGCTAGTAAAATTTAGAGGCCCAATGAGGTACGTACATGATAATTTGGGCCATGGGATATCCTTTCAAATATATTTTCTCTTTTTTATTCATCTTTCTATTATCCAGCTGTGGACTTAAAGAACTAGCAGTCAAAAATGCTGATACTTTTTTGATTTATCAGATAAACAAGCATCTACCTCTTGAAAGTAAAGAGAAGGAACATTTAAAAAGTGACGTCCGTTTATTATTGAACAACATAAAGCCCGAGGCTTTAGAACTTCTTCAAATGATGAAGAGCTTAGATCTTGAGGATCAAAAAAACGTTTCTCTTCGATATGAAGAAGCGAAGAGATGGTATCAAAAAATCTTTATTCATTTCTCTCAATTAATCTCAAAAAAAATATCGACTCTCAGTAAAGACGGAATTAAAAGCTTTAAAGAGATTCAGGACAAAGAGATAAAAAAGCTTAAGGCAAAAGCGGAGAAAAAAGATTTCAATAAAAACATTTCGGCCATAAAGAAAGTTATTGGAGATTTAAATGAATCTCAAATACAAGTTCTTAAAAAATACGAAGATTATCTTCATGAGAAAATAAAACAGAGACTAGAGCGCCGAGCCGTTGTTTTAGATGAAGTCGTTACTTTACTTAAAAGGACGTCTGATCAGAAAACAAGAGAAACTGAAATCATGCAGCTATTTCTTAAATCCCATATCGAAAATTTAAAGGATGATAAATACCTAGAAATTATTTTGGCCTTCCTCCCAACTTTGAATGAAAAACAAAAAAAGCATCTGCATCATCAAAAAGCTGAACTCACTGAGTTAATTGAAATCTTTATAGCAACAAAATATTAAACTTAGTCGCTTTCTGGCATCTCACTTGCAAAACACTCAGTGAGGTTTATTATGCCGTTAGTTGAAAAAAATAAAAAAATTCGTTACGCCATTGTGGGTCTTGGGCATATTGCTCAGGATGCAGTTTTACCAGCTTTCAGAAAGACAAAAAAAAATTCCGTCCTGACCACCATCATTTCTCAACATGATGAGAAGCTTCAACACTTTGGAACTAAGTATAAAATTAATCATCGTTATTTATTTTCACAATTAAAAGAGGCACTCGAAAGTAATACATTTGATGCACTCTATGTATCCACTCCAAATGATACCCATAAGGTCATCTCTGAAATGGCTTTTCAATATGGAATACATGTCCTATGTGAAAAGCCCTTAAGTATAAGCTATGAAGACGCCCAATCTATGATTGATGAGTCAAAAAAAAACGATGTAAAACTGATGACAGCTTACCGACTTCATTTTCATCCGGCCTACCAAAATATCATGAGTCTTATAAAAGAAAAAAAAATGGGAGATTTAAAAATTTTTAACTCTAGTTTTACATTGGACGTGAAAGATATTTTTAACTTTAGACTTCAAAGTCCAGACAAAGGCGGAGGCCCCCTTCATGACATCGGAGTTTATTGCATTAATGCTGCAAGAATCTTTTTTCAGGAAGAACCATTGGTGGTCTTTGCCTTTAGCGCTAGTTCAAAAGACGTGAGATTTAAAGATTGCGATGAAACTGTGACATGCCTTTTAAAATTTCCTGAAGGCAAAATGGCGTCTTTTGTGATTAGTTTTGGTGCCTATCGTAGCTCAGAACTAGAACTCGTGGGAACACTTGGAAGAATCAAACTTGAAAGGGCCTACGAATACACGAGGCCCATGATATTAAAAATTTATGCCAATAAAAAAATCATCTCACGGAAATTTTTTAAACTCGATCAATTCGCCCAAGAAATAATGCATTTCTCTGATTGTCTCCTAGCTAATAAAACGCCAAAGAGTCAAATAGATGATGGGGCAAAGGACCTTCGAATTATTGAGGCGCTTTTATTATCCCTTGATCTTGCCTCTCCGATCAGTCTTGATGAATTAAGTAAAAATT
Source organism: Bacteriovorax stolpii (assembly GCA_945862475.1). GTDB lineage: Bacteria > Bdellovibrionota > Bacteriovoracia > Bacteriovoracales > Bacteriovoracaceae > Peredibacter. The sequence goes on along the minus strand of CAMAYW010000165.1, from coordinate 829 downwards.
CTGCCTTTCCTCAAATCTCAAAAAAACCAAAACTCGCTCTCCCTCTTCCCAAGTTTTTTGGAACTTGGTGAAGGCATGTATTTTCTTCAAATGATTATTAGTAAGTTTAGAGATCTAATAAAGCCTAATGAAAAAAATCCTTTTCATCCCGAAGCAGCAAAATCAGACCAACAAAACATCTTTAGTGATGATGACGAACTGGTGGAAGTCCTAGAAGAAGACATGGCCGAAATTGAGCCACACGGCCACCAGTCAAAATCCCGTGAGGATAAGAATCTTCACTAGTTAAAACTTCATCTCCCCCCTTGACGGAGAAGCTTAATTAGAATGAAATAGCGACGCTTTTTAAGAAAGCGAGCCCCGGCCTCTTAGCTGGTAAACAAAGAGTCAACCATGACAACAAAAGGACCTATTTCACAGTTCATGAATCACCATTACCGCCACTTCAATGCAGCCGCCATGATGGATGCAGTAAAAGGGTACGAGGCACACCTCGCAACAGGCGGAAAAATGATGGTCACCCTTGCTGGTGCCATGTCCACGGCAGAACTCGGAATCTCTCTTGCCGAAATGATCAGAAACGACAAAGTTCACGCTATTTCTTGTACTGGGGCAAATCTAGAAGAGGATATCTATAATCTTGTTGCTCACGAGCACTACGAGCGCATTCCAGATTGGCGTGCCCTCACGAAAGATGCTGAGCAAGATCTCTATGACCGTCACCTTAATCGCGTGACAGATACATGTATCCCTGAAGAAGCGGCGATGAGAAAAATTTGGTCCATTATGGCATCCGAGTGGCAAGAAGCGGAATCAAAGGGCGAGCGCT
>CAMAYW010000164.1 GCA_945862475.1 Bacteriovorax stolpii | reverse complement strand
CTCAGATGAGAACAATCTTTTCTGCCGAAATGATGGGATCACTTTTTAAACCCACATCACTTAGTACAACTTTTTCGCAAGCCTGTGTTGATGCCTTGGGTACAAAACAAATGTCTTTTTATGATCCTGCTCACTTATCCATGAATACTTATAAATTCGTCCTTACAAATTCTCCAATCTCAACACCTACAGGATTTATCTGCAATCCTTCTGACAGAAATGAAACAGCTTGCGGTACGAATGTTGGCTCATATGGCTCTTTCCAGAAAAGACTCCTCTTTTATGATTATAAAAATTCTAGTTTATTTCCTTCCGTAGTAATGGAGTTTCGTTGTGATCAACTTATGGGAAAGATGGAGGAGTCAAGTAAATATGCCTTCGGTCCCATTCGATTCGATACTTATAAGATCATTAACTGGTCGACACCTAGCGACCTCAGCCAAGATGTTCAAAGATACGAGATTTTAGAACAACTAAAAAAATATGCTCTATCAGGGAATGCTCCTGTTCTCAAAGATATTGAGTATACAATGAGTCGAATTTTTAAAACTTCTGATACAACTTTTGAGGGAATGCACTATGAATTCTCTTCAGCCAAACAGGATAGCGGAGATTACTTAGAAAAAATGAATAACTACCGCCTAGACTATGATTCATCTCAAAAACTAAGAATGGCATATAATATCCATTTCTCTTACGAACCTGAAATGTTCAGTACCTTCTCTTTGTCACTACCATATTTAAATGACTTACCGGCAACATTGTCGGCCACTATTGAAGGCTTTCTTATGACTGATTCTTACCCTCAAAGTGATGTTGTCACGACATCACTTAATCTAGGTGACCCCACAAACACTTTTACTGGGAATAATCAAAAATTTAATGGTACAACGGAAATGAAGCTGAATGTCTTTAATCCGGCCAATGATCTATTCACAACAAACTTTGGAACAAGCTTCTTTACTTCACCTTAAATGCATTAATAAAAGTAGGAAAAAATGGAAAAAATCCCTGAAAAGCCCGCCAATTCTTTTAGAATCGTTTTAACTTTAGAATATCCAGAGTCAAGAATGGACAATGTTTTATTGAATGCTTTGCGAGAACAGGATGAAAACGAGGCCCTTAAAAACATTTCACGTGGAGCTCTTAAGGAACTCTTCAATCAAAAGAAAATTATGATTAAGGGACAAAGAGCAAAATCAAACTCTTCACTCGCTAAAGGTATCACTTACGTCGATATTTTGGGCTACTGAACGAGGTTACATTTTATATCAAGCTTGTAATTTTCAAACCAAAGTGTACCTGCTTCGGAACCCTTGATTGAGATTTTTCTATTTAGGGATGTTGTCTCTATAGAGAAGTTTTTTACTGATCTTCTAAAGACTGCTACCGCAACTTCTTCTTCCCCGGCCCATCCCACCATAGCCGCTTGAACCGAAACACTGATCGTTTTTCTTTTCGTTTTTTCTTCAATAAAAAATTCTTTCAAATGAATTGTTCGAAGATCTCGATCTGTAGCGGAGATATTAGCTTGCGCGATTGTTTTATAAAGATCTTCCGTATGAGCAAGTTTTAATTCACACTCATAACCAGCAAAAGCATTAAAGGAGAATAGAATACCAATAATTATTTTTTTCATGAGCAAAATCCGTATTTTTTTAAACTTTTAATATAAGTTTGTGCTTCTTCTTTAGACTTCAAATTCCAGCTATTCCATTTGCCACCCGCTCGATACATCGTTACAAATTTTGCTTTAGGATTTTTCTCAAATCTTAAAATACACTTTTGTGATTTTATTTCTTCTTCACAGACTCCCATGTCCTGTAGATTGATCATTTCTTCGTAAAGAGCATTTGCAGTACCTTCTCGAAGGGGCATCTTAGAATGAATGGTGTGACCACTGACAAATTCAACAACTCTAATCCCTAATGAGGAACCCGTTCTAATGTCACATGGGCCCTCAGCATACGCCTTGAGACCAGCGAGAAGAAGTAGATTGAGTAGGAGAAACTTAAACATTATTCATCCCTTTATGATGAGGTGTTAGTTAGCGCCATTCTAATGAATTGTGCTCAATTCTCTAGACTCTCTTGTAATACTTCCTCCTGGTGTCAAAAGTTTTGACAGTCATTTTTGGAGTTGTATTTTTCCTGAACAAAAAGGAATGAAGAGTAGGTTAAATCCCTGAAATTTGATAAAAGTAGCCTATGAAAATTAACATTTTAAAACGTCTCCATCACCGCCCACCCTACCTCTTAATTGATGAAGTGATTGAAGCTTCTCCTCAGAAAATTTGGGTCAGAAAAACGCCAAAGATTGAGGAATACTATCTTCAAGGTCACTTTCCTGGGACACCGATTGTCCCAGGGTCCATGATGCAAGAGATGACTACACAGGGAGCTGGATTACTCATCACAGAATTCTACTCTCCGGTTTCTGATTATGATTCCGAAAAAACAAAAGGTTATGCATTAGGGGTTTTAAGATCCATTCATCAGGCAAAATATAAAAAGTTCGCTCGGCCTTTGGATGTCTTAGATATCAAAATCGAATTAATACTCAACATTGAAACTTCTTTTCGTTTTAAGGCCTTTATTGAATGCCAAGGCGAAAAAATTATGTCGAATGAGTTTACTCTCATCAATATTTCTGAAGCTCAATTAGCTGGGTCTATTTGAATGAGAACGGCTGGTGTGTTTTTTTAAAACTTTCTTGGATTCAGCTCTTGCCATTTCTCCACTTGAAACTTTAAAGAGTTTTTCTCGTGCAAATTTCCCACTCTCTAATACATCGACAATAGGAGCTGGATAATTCACTCCTAGAGAAAATCCGTAAAGTGCTTCTTCCATTGCGGTCATTTTCCACGGACAATGAATGAGATGCACGGGTAGATCTTTTAGTTCAGGGACCCACTCTCTAATGAAAAGAGCATCCTCATCTTTTTCCTCTGACTGCTTAATAGGGTTATAAACGCGGATGGTGTTGACTCCCGTTACACCTGCTTGCATTTGAAATTGAGGGAAGTGAATCCCTGGTTCATAGTCTAAAAACATTCTCGCTAGATGCTTTGCTCCCACTTGCCAAGGTTGCCACAGGTGATGAGTAAGAAAGGAGACCACCATCGCTCTCATCCTAAAATTTAAGTAGCCCGTTTTGTTCACACACCTCATGCAGGCATCAACTAAAGGATACCCTGTTCTCCCCTCCATCCAAGCACGGACCTTCTCCTTATCTGGAGTCGTTCTTAAATGATCAAAGGCCCTATTCATATTTTTAAATTCTAATTCCACTTCATCTTCAAACTTTTGAATAAAGTGACAATGCCATTGGAGTCTAGAAATAAACTGCAAAAGATTTTTTTTCTCCGGAGCTGTTTTTAATAGTTTTGTCGCCTCTTGATACACTTGCCTCACTGAAATGTTTCCCCAAGAGATATGAGTAGAAAGTCTCGAACAGGTGTATCTTCCTTGCCCTGGAGTTGAGATGTTTTTCATGTAATCGAAATAGCGGTGATCGAAAAAATCTTTTAATACCTTATGAGCTTCAGATTCACCCCCCATTTGGAAGTGAGGATCAGTCACTTTGATACTTTCTGGAAGATCATGATCAAAACTCAATAAGGAGGTATCAGAAAATGTCATGCTCTCTAATTGGGTCTTAAAAGGAATTCTTTTCATATAGGAGGCCCAAAGTCTTGGCCACTCTGACCTAACTCTCAGTGCCCTTACAACTCCATTGGACTGATATTCTTTCCAAGATATATTTTGGATCTTGCACCACTTTTTAAAGTCTTTATCTCTCGTATAAGTGATTTCTGTGCCTGTTTCTTGGTGGGAGAAAACATTTTTAATCGTAAAGTGACGTGAGATTTCTTCAAACGTGGGAATCACTTCGCCGTAATTCCAAGTTACTGGGATTTTTTTTTCTAAATCAAGAAGAGACTGATAAATAAATCTCCAATGACGTTCATCCCAGTCGTAGTAATTTTGTAAGCTTGGCTCAAAACAATAAACAACAATAAGAGGAAGTTTTGATTTTGTAGCATAAAAAAAGGCTGCATGGTCATGAAGTCTTAAATCTCTTTTCAACCAAACGACCGAAACCTCTGGCTTCATTTGGTCGTTCTCTGAATGAATTCATCGGCGAGAGTTAAAAGTTTTTTCTTTTTTGAGCCATCCATCTTTTCTAAGAGCTTCACCATCATATTCATGCGAGGATTTTTTGAAAAGAAAGTTTTGTTATTGCCAATAAATCGCCAGAAAAGACCATCCCATACGTCACACCACTCATCTTTTTTATAGTCTGACATTTTTAAAACATAGTTACTTCCAGAGACATAAGGCTTTGTCGCAAAGATTCCGCCATCCGAGAATTGTCCCATTCCGTAAACATTGGGCCCCATTACCCAATCAGCACTATCGACAAACATCTCCATAAACCAACGATGAACTTCATGTGGGTGAATTTCAGAGAGCAGCATAATGTTTGAGAGGATCATAAGTCTCTCGATATGGTGGCAATAACCAAACTCATTAGCTTTTTTTATCGCATCATCCACTGGCAAAATACCCGTCGTGCCATCATACCAGTGCTTCGTTAATTTTCTTTTATGACTAAAAAAATTCTTCGACTCTTCCTCATTTGAGTAATTTTGGTAAATACCTCTAACAAATTCTCTCCAACCAATAACTTGTCGGATGAATCCCTCAACAGAAGGAAGAGGAATATGCGTATCTCTTTCACGCGCCTTTAAGACTTCATCAATAACCTCTTGAGGTGTTAATAATCCAGCATTCATCATGGGAGAGATAATTGAGTGAAAAAGAAAAGGTGACCGGGCGGTAATGGCATCCTGGTAATCACCAAAATCATAAATATGGTGATCTATAAAGTGCTTTAAGTTTTTTAAAGCTCCTTTACGTGTGACCGGGAGCCAAAAGTTTTTAGTCTCTCCAGGATGATTTTTAAATTCCTTTTCTACAATGAGAGAAACCTCTTTCACGTGAGCATTGGGTGCGTGGGTCACCATTTCTTTGTTGGTAAGAACCTTCGGGGCTTTTTTTCTATTCTCTACATCATAACTCCACTGTCCTCCATCCGGTTTTCCTTTCTTATCCACAAGAACATTTAGCCTCTTCCTCTCCCCTTCATAAAAAGATTTCATGAATGGTTTTTTATGGGTTGAAAGATATTTTTTAAATTCAGCTCTCGAGCATAAAAACATTGGGGGTTCAAGAACCTCAAATGTAATTTTTAATTCTTTAAAAAGATTTAGTAACTCCTCTTCAAAAAACTTATCTTGAATTTCGCAAATTCGAATTTTTGAGATTTGATTTTTTTTAATAAAACTTTTTAATCGACTGACAAAAGAAATGTCCGAGAATTCTTCATAATGGACATTAAACGAGTCCTCTTTCAATTCGTCGGCATAGGTTCTCATTGCACTTAGGAAGAAAACGATTTTATGTTTATGGTACTTATAGTGAGTACATAATCCCAAATCCTCGGCCATAAAAACGATCGATTTTTTGTAGGACTTATAAAAACTTAAAGGGAATAGCTGATCGCCAAGGATAATTAAAGCTTCTTTCATCTCCCAAGTTTAGGAGATAAAAGAAGCTTTGAATGAAAAGTCTTAAGACTGTCTAAGTTTTTTTAAGTTTGCTCTGAATCCAAGGGATTAACATCGGAAGAAGAGAGACGAAAATGACTCCAAAAATGACAATCGTAAAATTTCTTTTAATGACTGGGATATTACCAAAGAAATGACCAGCTAAAATAAAGGTAAAAACCCAAGCAATTGCCCCAAAAACATTATAGGCAAGGAACTTTTTATAATTCATAGACCCGATTCCGGCCACAAAAGGAGCAAAGGTTCTAACTATCGGAGCAAATCTAGCGGCGACGATCGTAAACGCTCCCCAACGTGTATAGAAACTCTGAGTTTGAACTAAATAATCCATTTTAAAAAATCGGCTATCCTGTTTAA
>CAMAYW010000163.1 GCA_945862475.1 Bacteriovorax stolpii | reverse complement strand
CTATTACTGGTTATGTTCTTAAAGGCAAGCACGCAGCACTTAAGTGTACTGATTGTCATAAAGTTAATCTAAAACTTGAAAAGAAAGACTACCAGTGGACGGGACTAAAGACAGCATGTGCGAGTTGCCATAAAGACATCCATGAGTATGGGGATTTCAAATCTCAACGAAATCCAACACCATATAAATGCGAAACATGTCATAATGAAAAGAGTTGGAAAGAAGTAACCGATTTCCAACATAACCGAGATACAAGATTCATCATCTCTGGAAAACACTTAAATCTTCAATGTAATAAGTGTCACATCAGACCAAAACAAGAGGTACCGGTAAGACAGTACCACTGGGAAGCTTTAGAGTCGAAGACCTGTGAGAACTGTCACAAAAATCCTCACTTAAATACCTTCTCAAAAGAGGCGCTTGCTCGTAAGTGTACCGTCTGTCACTCGGCCGAAGGTTGGAAAATATCTCCGACAAAAATTAATAAAGACTTCAATCATGATGAAACAAGATTCAAAATTGATGGGGCCCATACACCTTTGGCCTGTAATGCCTGTCACATTAAATCGGGTCAGCAAGTCTTTAAGTTTCCTTCTTTTGAAAAGAAGTTTTGTATCGACTGTCACAGAACTCCACATAAAGAACAATTTAATGAAGCAACCCAAGAGAAATCGTGCGTCGATTGCCACAATACTGCAAAGTTTAATCAGATTAAACCGTTTGATCATAATGAAGTTCACTTTAAACTCACTGGCCAGCACGCGAAGATTAAGTGTGATGCTTGTCACGTTAAAACGAATATCGAGCTACAAGTTAAACCTCCAAGGCCTATGCATAAATACATGTTTCCTGGAGTCACCAATAAGACTTGTATAAGCTGCCATCAAGACATTCACCGAGGTCTCTTAGGAAATGATTGTCAAAAATGTCACATGGAAGAAAGTTGGAAAAAAATAAATTTTGACCACAACAAGATGAGCCGATTCCCTCTTAGAGATAAGCACGCAGATGTGAAGTGTAGTAAGTGTCATGTACCCTCAACAAAATTTACGACGACATATAAAGATCAAGTGAAGCCACTTGTGGTTTATAAACCTCTCTCCATGGGATGCTATTCTTGTCACGCGAAACATGATGTTCATAAAGGTGAATATGGTAAGGCCTGTCAGGATTGCCATAATGAGAAGGGATGGAAACACCATCAAGATTTCCATAAAGACTTCACTCTCTCTGGTGCTCACTACACTCTAAGTTGTAACGAGTGTCACATTAATGACCGACGACTTGGTGGTATGAGTGACAACTGTTATTTGTGTCACCAAAAAGATGACATTCACTTTGGTAGTATCCCGAATTGTGGGGCCTGTCACAGACAAGATTTCTGGGAACAAACTCGCTTCCGCCACTCAATGTCGAATTTCCCACTTAGAGGAAGTCACCGTGTGGCGGAATGTATTAGTTGTCACTCTAATGGAATCTATGAGGGAACTCCAAGTCAGTGTGTGGATTGTCACTTGAAGGAATATCTACAGGCGGTGCCTAATCACACTGCATCTGGCTTCTCAACGAAGTGTACTGATTGCCACAATCAATTTAGCTTTGGAAATTAATGATGAAATCAAAACTAGGAATCATTGCTTTTGTCCTTCTTATTCCAGCACTCTACTTAACTCTCGAACATTTTATATCTGAGCGGGGTGAAATAGACCTCGCTCCTGCTCCCGTTTTAAATCTTCTCTCCTTAGACGGTAAAACTTATGAGCTGAATGATTTTAGCGATAAAATTATTGTCCTGAACTTTTGGGCATCTTGGTGTCCCCCTTGTTTAAAAGAGCTTCCTTATCTTGTTAAGATTGCAAAGGATCACGAGGAAGTCACCATTCTAGCGGTGCTCACTTCAGACGAGTTAAGAAAGGCGATGCCGATTATTAACGGCATCACTCCTCCAAAAAACTTTAAGTTCATGATTGATTATGAAAATGCCTCGAAAAAGTTTGGAACAGTAAAACTACCTGAAACTTATGTGATTGGAAGAAACAGAAAAATCATTGATAAGTTTTCTGGGGATATCACGTTAAGTCATCGTGATATCCCAAAACTTATTAAAGAGTATTCGAAAGAAAATCCCTAAGCTGCCATCTTTTTAAAACTAATGTTTTTGTAGGACACAACTCCAAGGATAAGAAGTTGAATAAGAACATAAGTAATAACGACCGTTACTCCCCCAGATGAGAAGCCGTAAGAGTGAAGGCCAGTTGCGAGAATAAAGTTCACGCCATACCAAGCAAACACAACTAAGAAATAAGCAATTGGTGATAAAAATGCCAAACGGTAAGGTGTCACCCATCCCACAAAGCGCCCGTGAAGAAGTATGAGATACCCCATGTCAGCAATGAGAGCGCACGTCTCTTTCGGATCCCAGCCCCAAAAGCGTCCCCAAGAATAGTCGGCCCAGATTCCTCCGAGAATAATCCCTACCGTGAGTAAGAAGACTCCCAGCTGAATGAGGCGGTAGATGTAGTGAGAAATGACATTCGGATTAAAGTCCGAGGTCGATTTTTTAAGGAAATCTTGAATGATGACGTAGTTTCCAAGAAGCATCGCCATCGTAAAAGCCGAATATGATATCACAATGGTTAAAACGTGAATTGTGAGCCACATATTACTTCTTAACACCGCTACAATAGGATCCATATCTGGACTTAACGTTAGAGGAATACTTTCCGTTAAGAGTAGAAAAATTCCAGCACCTAAGAAACTCAATTTAAGAACTTCGAAATTTTTATAGATGGCATAGAAAATGATTGAGAACACACTTATACCAAAAGAAACCCAGATCATCGTTCCGTACATATTCGTCACCGGAGCAAAACCAGTGATGTAGACCCTGATAAAAAAGCCTAAGAAAAGAAAAAGAATAGGAAGGTAAACAGGCCAGTTCCATTTAGAGTTCAAAAGGAAGGCTTTACCTTTAGCAGAAAAAGTCGCCAAAAAGATAGCAAAGAAAAGTAACGCAGAAATAAAAAAAGGACGAAGTTTATTGTAAAATATTTCTAAGGAAATTTTTGAATAAGAGGAAGCTCCCTCAGTTTTCATCATGTTGAGCTTAAGTTTTTCTTGTAAATTCTTAAGTTCATTTCTCGCGAGTTGTTGATCATCTCCATTGAGCGCCCTTAAAAACTTCGTTCCCATCACGGTTTCTTCAGACTGTGCCTCAGGAGATCCATTCCCATTGACGTTAATGACTTCAAAAAATCCACGAGCACTCAAAACACTCTCTAGTGTCCAGTACTGGCCAAAAAGCTCCAAAACATCTTTCTCATCGGCCGACAAAAGCCTCGCGTTCTCTTTCTCTCGGGCAATAAGCGGGGAGGCCATCGCTTCAAGACGCGTATCCTTCAGGGCCTTAAGGCTCACGAATCGCTGCTCGGAGCTAAAACCAAGCATTTTTCTAACTTTCACCGAACGAATATTAATGAGAGGTAGTGTTTGACCTGTCAGTTCAGGGGCAACAATAAGAGCAAAAAACATTTTTACTGCATCTTGCCCCATGGGAGAATATTTCCCGGAAATAAAGAGCATCTTCTCACGGGCATAAGTTTCTAGAGGTTTATATCTACCTCGGTCATGGACAGCGAGTACGGAGGCCTCTTCAGCGGGAATTTTTTCCAAAAGAGCCTTAAAGTTTAAATCAAGCTCTTCAGCGTAAGAGAAGAGAGATGAGAAAAGTAAAAAAAAGATCGTTAAGGTTTTCACAATTTATCCTTAAGACTTTGCTCGATAAAGTCTTGATCGCATGTATGTATAAATGATTATTCCAATCGCTAAGATCAAACTACCAAGGTACTTAATCCAACGACCAGGGTCTTGATTCACTGAAAAAATAGAGACTGCAGGAGCATTAGGAATAAGCTGATAACTCGATTGATAAAGTGTATAACCATCACGCTTAAGTGGCTCATTCATTGATATAGTAATTGATTCTTTATCAGAGTTAACTTTAACTTGGCTCTCAAAGGACATGGCCGTTTCTGTTCCGAGATAATCCTTTTTTGAAAATTTATCGAGGTTCAATACAAAGGGAAGCTTAATAATATTTTTTCCATAATAAATTTGGAATCGATCGTTCTCAATTTGAACTTCTTGAGGCTGACCCTCAATGAGCCAAATGGGATCCGCTTTACCACTTAACTTCACCAAGAGTGCACTCGGTGGAAGAGAGTTACTAAATAGCTCTGGCGCTGGTAAAACCTTAGGTAGAGATAACGGAGAGACTTGAGGTGTAACTTGGAAAGAATTTAACTTTAAAACCATCCCCATCCAAGGCGTTTCAAAACTCTCCCCAATGTTCAAAATTTTTTCTGAAACAATCTGATCTTTTTTAATGAGAAGAACTTTTACAGGGATAGGCTGCCCACTGGAGAGCTTCGCTTGATAATCTTCTTCCGAGTGAAGAAGTTGAAACTCAACAATATTATTACGACTACCTACTGCTGGAAGTCCTCCAGTATCACTAGTGGTATGCGACTCAATAGGAACATGGCCCTGTGGAAGTTCTGCTTCTTCTTTCGAGGGAGCCTCAGGAGCTGCCAGCGCCGTGATAAAAGTAAATTTAAAGGGCACAAGCTCATTATTTCCAAGAGCGAAGTCAGGAAATCTTGCGTAAATAATCTCTCTAATTTTTTTACCACCAGAAAGGATTTCTAACTCAAGAACTGGGTTATTATTTCCCTCACCTTCAACCATTTTATTTTCTACAACAACACCATTTTTAAATTTCTTCACAACCGTGATAGTAACCCCACCGATATCAATTTTTTTATTGACCGTGCCTAGATCCACTTCTTTCACAACCTTCCCTGATTTTTTATCTTTAATCACAAGAAGTTCACCTGATGAAGCACTTGAAGGCTTTCTCTTTGATTTTTTTGAGATCGTTTTTTGAGAACCAGAAGAAAATCCTTTCTCTCCAAATGGGATCAGTCTAAAGACTGCGGGCCCCAAGCTTCTTTCACTCCCCGATTCAATAGGAAGAAATAAGTTCTCGTCAAAAAAATTATTCTTAATATTAAAGGCGAGACCTTTACCCTCTAGAAAAGAATCCTGAAGAGGTGGATTAACAAAAGGGTAATAGTGGTTAACTGAAATGAGTCCACCAAAATGAGAATTGATATCCATAAAGGAATCAATATTTCTCTCAGTTGAGGAACGCTCGATTTTCATTTTCTTAAAGAAGCGATCTCCAATAAGTTCAATCACGCGTTCATTAACAATGACAGATGATGAAGACTGTCCCTCTTGGACACTGAGCATTCCATCAATTCCCTCTTTATAAGTAACCCACGATCCCCAAAGAAGAGTCACAAGTCCAATGTGGGTAATGACGAAACCCGTATGGATGGGTTTATAGGGAATTCTTGATAAAGCGGCAAAGATGATATTCACTGCGAGAAGAACGTGAAGAAGAATAAACCAACTTGTATCGTACACTACGAGTTTTGCATACTCAGCATTATATCGGCTCTCGACCAATGTTCCTGCGAGGATCGCGAGAGCAAGAATAATGAGAAGTGGCACCGCAAGTTTTACGGAAGAGAGAAACTTAAAGAAAGCATTTGATTTAATTTTATTCCATGTTTGCATATGAGAACTATGCTAAGCGTGATCAATTAAATTTACAATAAATCTCTTACTCTGCCCAACTTCGTCTAGCTACGTTGTGGCACCTATAACAAACTCCCATCATTCCTGTAGCATTAGCAGGTGATCCGGCCGGAGCCGCCATGTTATAACCACCCCAATATCTAGTATCAGTTAGAGTTCTATGTTCAGCTTGACCATCTCTTACGTGACATGGGAGACAACTTTCAATTTTAGTTCCTGCTGCATTGTAGTGGTCAGTTGTCCGAGAATTCCAGTCTTTGAAAGCCAGAGTTGTTTTGTGACAATAATAGCAGTCAAATTTCCCATAGTGGCCGCTGGCCGCAGTG
>CAMAYW010000162.1 GCA_945862475.1 Bacteriovorax stolpii | reverse complement strand
GTCCAGAAACTCTCATCAATCCATTCTTTTAAAAGAGAGATGGATCCCGTCATCTAATACATCCAGGGAAATTTCTCAAAATCGGCCTCACGTTTCTCAAGGAACGAGTTCCTTCCTTCCTGGGCCTCTTCTGTACCATAGGCGAGCCTTGTTGCTTCACCAGCAAATACCTGCTGGCCAACGAGACCATCATCAATAAGATTAAATCCAAATTTGAGCATGCGAATGGCCGTGGGTGATTTACGACAAATCATACTTGCCCACTCTAGACCTGTTTTTTCAAGATCCATATGAGTTACAACTTTATTTACCATGCCCATTTCAAAGGCTTCTTGAGCAGAATATTTTTGCTCTAAGAAGAAAACTTCTCGTGCTCTTTTTTGTCCTACTTGGCGAGCAAGATAGGCAGAACCAAATCCACCATCAAAACTAGCTACTCTGGCATCAGTTTGCATGAAAATGGCGTGTTCTTTTGAAGCAATGGTCATGTCACAAACAACATGAAGTGAGTGGCCTCCACCAACGGCCCATCCAGGGACTAGAGCGATCACAACTTTTGGCATGAAGCGGATCATGCGCTGAACTTCTAAAATATGAAGCCGGCCATGGGCCGTAGGCATTCCAGGTTTCTGATCTTTGTATTCGTAGCCAGATTTCCCTCTTACAGATTGATCTCCACCAGAACAAAACGCCCAACCTCCATCTTTTGATGAGGGACCATTTCCAGTTAGAAGAATAGCTCCCACGTCATTTTGGCGATGAGACCACTCTAGTGCCGTTAAAAGTTCATCCACTGTTTGTGGACGAAAAGCATTTCTAAGATCAGGTCTATTAAATGCTATTCTCACGGCACCAGTATTTTTTGCCTTATGAAAAGTGATGTCCTGAAATTTAAAATCCGTTACTTCAGTCCATTCCTTCGGATCAAATATGGGAGAAATCATAGTGGCCTCTAGTTAGCGTAATAGATGTAAGCAATCCCACCAAAAACTGGCTTGTAACCGTAGTTTTTGAAAGTCATATTTTTCTTCATAATGTCGACAAATTTCTCTGCAGAAGGAAAAGCTTCTGAAGAGGCAATGAGATACTCATAAGCATCTTTTCTTTTTGAAATAAGACCAAAGATGGGAACATACATTTTGAGCATTCCAAAATAGAGCTTTTTAAAGAAACTGTTTTTTGGTTGACCGAATTCCAGAATATAAACACCATTCGAAACTCGACCTAATTCCTTAAGTCCAAGATCAAGATTTTCCACATTTCTTATTCCAAAAGAAATGGTGGTGATATCAAAGGCCTTATCTCCAAACGGCAGCTTTTGAATATCAGCAACTTTAAAATCCACGGGTAGAGGATTGGTTCTTGCTCTTTCAAGAGCGAAATTAATCATGCCTTGAGAAAAATCAATCCCTACGACTTGACCCTCACAAGATTCTTTGAGCTTAAAGGCAATGTCCCCAGTTCCGGTAGCGCAATCAAGAGCTGACTTAGGGTTTTGTTTGAGGGCAAATTTAATGAAGGCCCTTTTCCAGAGTCTATGGGTTCCAACAGATAGAACATCATTTAGGAGATCATACTTATGAGCAATATCATTAAACATGACTCGAACGAAATCGGCTTTTGCCATAATCATAACCTCAATTCTTTATGAAAGACTGGTGCGAGTTTTTTAAGCTTTAATACCATTTCATTGAACTGCTGGATATTAAGGGCCTGTTGTCCATCAGAAAGAGCACACGCAGGCTCGGGATGAACTTCAACAATAAGTCCATCTGCTCCAGCAGCAACTGCCGCGTATGCAGCATCAGCAACATATGGAGTGAGTCCCATGCTGTGGGATGGATCTACAATAATTTTAAAAGGAGTATTTTTTTTAAGATAAATAACAGATCCAAGATCTAGTAGGTTTCTTAGTTTGTTATCAAATGAGCGAACACCTCGCTCACACAGAATGATATTTTTTTCGCCCAAATTAAATAAATACTCAGCAGCTCCCAGCCATTCTGAAACAGTAGCACTGAAAGCACGTTTTAGGATAACAGGCTTATTGTAGCGAGAGAGTTCTTTTAGGAGCTCATAGTTGTACATGTTTCTCGCACCGACTTGAAAAACAGATGTAGTTGTTAAGAGTGCTTCAATTTGGCGAGCGTCAGTCACTTCGGTGATGAAATCAAATGGAATTTCTTTTTTTAATTTTTTTACAATTTCGAGACCCTCATCGCCCATGCCTTGAAAGGACTTTGCATTGGTTCTCATCTTGTGAATACCACCTCGAATGAGGGTTGGACGGTTTTCACTCGTGAGGATCGCTTTTAATTGATTTTCTGATTCAACGGCACAGGGCCCTGCGATCAGAAATAATTCGTTTGAGCGAAAATTCAGTGGATTTGTTTCCATAAATGATTAACCTTGCAGGGTGGTTTTAGAGTCCCTTTTTGTAACTGATTATACCCTTATTGGAAAGCGTAATCAGGCTGATTTTCCTAGACATTTTGCATACTCCCAAGCTATTCAGATGCTTTCTTTATACCAAATGGACACTTATGCCTTTTCCTGTTCCTTGTTACATAGGTTTAGTTCACGGACCAATCAAGTCTAAAGACGGTAGTGAGATCACAACATCTGTAACAAACTTAGACATTCACGATATTGCGAGGTCTGCGAGGACTTTTGGCTTTAAAAAATACTTTATTGTGACCCCGATTAAAAACCAGCAGGCGATGGTGAAAAAGATCCTAGGCTTTTGGGAAGCGGACTCGGGTCTGATTTATAATCCAGACCGACGGAATGCCCTAGCAGAAGCGGAGGTTATTGACTCAATTTCAGACGCAGTTAAGAAAATTACAGAGATAGAAGGCAGGAAGCCATGCGTTGTGGTCACAGGGGCGAACTTTGATAAATATGATGGAAAAGAAAAAGAGCTTATTCAGAAGATAAGCGTTGACGGTACACCTATGTTCTTGTTATTTGGTACAGGATGGGGATTAACCGCTCCGGTTGTTGAACAGGCCGATTTTCGGCTAGAGCCTATTTTTGGCATAGCAGATGACGGATATAATCATTTGTCTGTTCGCTCAGCAGTTGCAATTTATTGTGACCGACTGGCCAGGAGCCTCTGATCCTTTAATTTTTTCCTTCCCTCTGATCACATGACTCAATTGAAGTCTATAAGTTGATTTAAGGAAGTCTCGTTTGAGAGGGTTTTATGAATTTGATTGATGTTGTTGAGAAGAAGTATGCAAACCAGAATTCTTCTAAGTTTGAAGCTTTCAAAACAGGTGACACTGTTGAAGTAGCTGTTCGAATTAAAGAAGGCGAGAAGACTCGTATTCAGGTTTACCAAGGCACATGCATTGCTATGAAAAGCCCTGGTCAAATGAATGGTCACTTCCGCGTTCGTAAGATTTCTGACGGCGTTGGTGTTGAGCGTGTGTTCCCTTTCCATTCACCAGCAGTTGAAGGTGTGAAGATTATCTCTAAAGGTAAATCTCGTCGCGCTAAACACAACTACTTACGTGAGAGAACAGGTAAAGCAGCTCGCGTAGCAATTGATTACTCTCGTTAATCATTAAAGTTTTACACTTCGAAGGGGTCCATTTTGGGCCCCTTTTTTTTTGGGATTTTATCTATGAAATGGATTTTGTTTTTTGTGTTTTTCATTTTAATGAACTCATCTTGGAGTCAATCCACTCAAGAGAATCGAAAAAACTCAAAAGGCTCTGTGATGATTGGTGAGCAAATTCTCACCACTTGGATACCCTCAAAGTATACAGGAAGCTATACCTATATTTTTAATGAAAAGTGGTCCCTTGAGGCTGAATATTCTTGGGCCTCATTCAGTACAAAATTTGTGGGAATTGAAATTGGTGAGATCAGTGAAAATCGCTCCACACTTCAAGCACGATATTACGTTTCAAATTCCTTCCATTTTACTTTTGGTGGTGTCTATAGTCGCTTTAGTGCCAAACTTGGAAATGATTACCTTGATAATTTAGGTAATAAAATCACGACTGGTTTTAGTGCTGAAAATCTGGGTATCACTGGTGGTCTAGGAAACCGCTGGCAATGGTCTAATGGAATGACTCTTGGAGTTGATTGGATCCGAATTAACTATCCAGTTGTTGCTACTAAAATTGATGACAACTCATTGAATGATGTTGCCGATAGTGCTGATAGAAATGATCTCAAAGATGGGATTAAAACCTTTAACCGAATTCCCACTTTTCTTCTCTTCGGATTGAATATTGGTTATTCTTTTTGATAGAATTCTTTCATGCTTGAATTAAAATTAATTTCAAATTATCCCCAGTTCATTATCGCGACAGATGAAGTTGGTCGAGGTCCATTAAGTGGGCCGGTTGTGGCCGGAGCGATTTCCCTAGAGATTCAATCTAGAGAAGATTTAAAGTCTCTTTTGAAAGCACTAAAAAAAGTAGGAATACAAGATTCTAAAAAGATATCGCAGTCAAAAAGAAGGGATATTTTAAAAGCACTCGGAGTTAATGAATTGGCCTTCAGAGAAGTAGGTGAGGTCACGATCCAAGGGATCATTATCCGTCACATCACCTGGGAGATGGATCACCAAGTGATTGATGAAGAAAATATTTTATCGGCAAGTCTTCGCGCGATGAAAGAGGCGGCTCTTTTTCTTTCACATAAGAAAAATTCTTCAACGACCGTTTTGATTGATGGCAATAAAAAGTTTAGATGGGGCATAAAAGAATCTCCGTGGACTGAGATACCAATTATAAAAGGAGATATGAAATCTCTTTTGATTGGGCTCTCATCTATCCTTGCTAAAGAAAAACGGGATTCATTTATGCAAGAGATGCACATCCTTTATCCCGTTTATGGATTTAATACTCATGCCGGCTATCCCACAAAAGATCATAGAAAAGCGATCGAACTCCACGGTCCTAGCCCCATTCATAGGCAAACCTTCAAAGGCGTTAAGGAATTTATCCGGCCTTAAAAAAGAGTTGGATCTGTCACTAAAGTTTCATTCAGAGGGTGTTCCGCTTCTTATTTCAGAGCAGTTTCTTAGGAGTCGAAATCTTGGTCAGCTCGATGTTGCTCGCATGAGAAAATTAAAGTCTGGATGGGTTATTGAGATCCTCGAGGTGAAAAGCTCGCTAATAGGATTATCCTCATTACAAATGGGCCAGAGGAAAAGAATCTTTGATGCCCAAAGATTTATCTCCGCTCTTTTTGGCCATTCAAGTAAATTCATTGTTCAGCATGATTAACTTTATACCCCTATTCCGACTAGACGGGTTTGGTATTGGTTTGTTTTGCCAAAAATTCAAAGATTCATTAATCTAGTAAGTATGAAAAAAATATTCTGCTCTTTCATGCTTAGTCTTCTTACCTTAACGTTCACCTTGTCTGAGGCTAAAGCAGAGATGCCCGTAAAAGCGAAAGCTTTTTTAACCATGGCGGGATATGGAGCTGGAGGCGGTGCTCTTCTTGGAACGGCTTCCATGGCGTTCGGAGCGACCCCTCGTGCGATTGCTCAAGGCGCTTCATTAGGTCTTTATGCGGGTATTATTTTTGGAACTTATGTTTTAGTTTCACATCACCAGAAGCAGTATGGAAATTACGATGACAACTCATCACCATATCAAGAATCAACCGATATCTATAGCGATGAGTATCAAGACGGAGAAGGTGGAGGCGGTGAGGGTGGAGCTGATGGGAGTTTCTTTGAGCGCTTTAAAGTGATTCAAGAAAAATTTAACGGAGAAGCATTTTCACTTGGTGGCAAAAAAAGAGGGAGCTCGCTGCCCCCTCTTCACATAAATCTTATTCAATATAATTTTTAGTTTTCAAAAGTTTGGTTTCTGTTACCAAAACGAGTATTAAGATTATCAGTCTCGTCGTTATCAAAGTTCATAAGCTCGGCCACATAATCAGCTTCATTTAAGGAGAGGAGGCGGAAGATTTTCAGGAACTCAGGTTTAACGTTTGAGATTTTGACTGATGATTTATGACCTTCTTTCAGAAATTT